>CASEVT010000020.1 GCA_949291445.1 uncultured bacterium
AAACTGCAGAACCTTCCCGATTAACCCTATATACATACAACTCTTCCAATACAAATGAAAAATTTTGACTATTCAGGACAAGGTCAAAAAAGAAAGCTTTATCTTCAAAATAAACTTTGTCACAAAAACGTATATTATTTTCCTTCAAAAGCTGAGTTCTAATGAGTTTTGCCCAGACCATCACAGGGAACCTGAACAAAATATTTTTTACATCATCAAAATTCAACGGACGTTGCATGTAACTTCGCAAGTCTTGTAATGAATAATAGACCTCATCAAAAAATACATTTTGAGCCTCATCATACAAAGCAACGGCACAAGTACTAAAATCTGTATTGAATGAGATTATATTTTTGTACATCTTCTCAAGATAATCCGGCTCACACCAGTCGTCCGAATCAATAAAAGCAATATAATCTCCGCTTGCAGCTTCGATTCCCTTATTTCTGGCAATTGAAACCCCAAGGTTTTCAGTATTTATAATTTTTACACGACTATCAATTTCAGCAAATTTTTGAAGTATTTGTCCGGAATTATCACTCGAACCGTCATTCACACAGATTATCTCAATATTTTTGTAAGTTTGATTGACCAAACTATCCAAACACTGTTGAAGATAATGTTCTACATTATAAACAGGGACCACAAAGCTTATTTTTCCACCGTTAAAATAATTTTTCGAAAATTCCTTATTAGAAACCAATTCTTCATCGAACAATATTGAACAAGCTCTGATTTCATCAACCGCCTTGAAAAATTCAACTCCGGACACATGCTCAAAACAAGCACCGACGGATGATACAATCCGTTTTATCAAAGAATCTTTCAACTCCGCAGAAGCTTGTTGATTTTTGATAAACCTGTACAATTCATTGTAATTTTTTAGACAATCCTTGACATAATCAACATAATTTATCGCTTGTTCAGATGTAAGCGACTTGTTTAAAGATTTGAAAATATTACAATTACAGCAAACAATTTTTTGCGCACAATACAACGCCCCATAAACAAAAAGCAGCTCATTGAAATATTTTGTTTCACTAAATTTGATCTGATTTTCTTTAATAAAAGAGGTTTTAAACAACTTGTTGTTCAAATCAAAATCAAACTTTTGAAAAAAATCCTCCGAAAAGTCAAACCCGGAAAAAGTCTTGTACTGAAAATGAGAAAAAAGTGTTCCCACTGATTTTGCAGCAATTTTTTCTGATAAACTATTATAAACCTTACAATCGGCAACAATAACATCAGCATCTGTTTTTTGAGCACAACTCAAAAAACCTTTCAGAGCATGCTTTTTTAAATAATCACCTGACTTCACAAAATATATGTATTCACCTTGCGCATTATCGAGTGCAAGATTTTTCGATTCTTCAAAGCTTAACTTCTCGGTGCTAATCACCCTAAAACACTCATATTTTTGCACAAACTTTTTTGCAATATCTAAAGACTTCCTATCCGAACTATCAGCAATATAAACTATTTCAATATCCTTAATATTTTGTAAATCCAGATTATTTAAAACTTTTTCAAACTCATTTACACCAATACAAGCTGGCAATACGACAGAAAGTTTCACTGACAGTTCTCCATCTCCGTTAACAAAATAGATTTTATCAAAAAAGTGAAATAATTTGAATTTATATATTATAATTATTCTATAAATTTGAATGGGCATACATGACAAAAATATCTGTAATAATACCGGTTTATAATGTTGAAAAATATCTAAAAGATTGCCTAAACAGCCTTCTTAACCAGAGTTTTTCAGATACAGAGCTGATTTGTGTAAACGACGGCTCGACTGATGGTTCGTTAAATATACTCAATGAATATGCCAAACTCGATAAACGCGTAAAAGTTTATACCCAATCAAACCAAGGTCCTGGAGCCGCAAGAAATGCGGGTTTAAAAAATGCAAAAGGTGAATATGTCATATTTGTTGATCCCGATGATTGGCTCGAAAGTGATGCATTTTTACTCTTGTACAATTTTGCAAAACAAAATAATGCTCAAATTGTCCAATTTGATTACATAGAACACGATGAAAAACTCGGTATCAACAGGCAAAATAACCTTGCAGACATATTGATTAAGAAATTCAAATACGACTTGAGAAAATTCGGTTCATATAACTGGAAAAATTTGAAAGACGGCTGCCTGCGATATACTGATATGCATGTATGGAGAAGAATTTACAAAAAAGACTTTGTTGAACAATACGAAATTTGTTTTGCGCCAACAAGACATGGCGAGGATCATTTGTTTGTCAATGCAGCCACATTGAACGCAGATAAGATTTTTTATCTGGAAAAGTATCTTTACCATTACAGACGAAGAGAAAATTCGCTGGTCAATTTGAAAAGTAATGAAAATTTCTGTATTTTTGAGAACATTGAACTCTTTAAGTCTTATTTAATTAAGCACGATTTGATGAAAAAAGTTAAAGATGAATACAGAAAATACAAATTACAAACAATGTTATGGCATTATCCACAAATCCCTGACAAGAACCAAGAAGAATACAAAAATCGTTGCAAATCATATTTGACACCATTTGAATACAAAAAATTTTTGTTATCGACACGTACAGACAATTCATTATTAGAAAATATTTTCTCCATAAAAAACTGCCATTCATCAGAGGTCAGAACCAAGATAATTACCATCTTATGGATGAAATTTAAAATCAAAATGAAAAAAAAATAAAAGTTTTAGGCAATTTTTCTTCCGAAATTGTTTTTATATCTATAAGGATTTTAATAGGAGGAAATATGTCAGGGAATATGGACGTACAAGCATATGTAAACTATATGATGGAAAGATTGCCAAATGTTGAAAAGGGCGAAACGTATAAGCTCAAAAAGGGTGATAACCTTTGGGAAATGGCAAAACGGGAATTGAATAACCCCAAAGCCACAAACCAAGAAATTAGCGAATACATGTTATTGATTGCAAAGTTAAACAACCTTGAAACAGTTGATAAAATGAACAATTTAAAGGTAAATGATGAAATATATTTGCCTGAAAAAATAATGAAAAACACAGCATCAGAAATTTCGCAACCCAAAGAACAAACCGATGCACAAAAATCATTTAAGCAAGTAAAAAACACGCTGCTCTCTGATAAGAGTATAAGAATTACTCAAGCATATCCGAAGTCTTTGAATTTATATCACGTATATAACAATTATAAAGACGAAAAAACAGGATATACAAGCTGTTTTCACCCTGTAATTTCATTTAATCTGGATAACAACGGAAAATTCACAAAAGGTTCATTTGAAGGAGAAGAAGACATTTACTCTTTTGGTTATGATTATAATGTAAACAGAAAAGGAGATGTAACCCCCAATGGACGATGGGCACCATCAGTAGAATGTCAAATACCTGCTCAAGACATGCAAGCTGTCATAGAACGATTGGAAGACTTAACCCAAACAGCGACAATATCTTACCAATTTTAAATCTATCAGCAAACAAAACTTCAATTTCAATAAAACAAAAGCACCTTCAAAACTCAAGAAGGTGCTTTAAATATTATAAATCGAGATAAAAATTACTTTATAAAATACGAAGCATTAACATTAGCGAACAGCTTAATCACACCTGCCTGTATCGGACCGTAAGAATTTTCTGCAGCATCGACAGATGCAGACGCAGAAAGATTTTTTGCCAACATCCTATACTGAGGTCTTGCACTCTCAGAAGTTGAACAGCTTCCGTTCATTGATTTAATTCCATTTAGACCGTTTCCTGCAGATGATGCGAGTATTGATGCGCGTGTATATGCTTTTTTTGCAGCTACAGACAGCAAATCGTTACATTGTTTGTCATACTCTGAAACAGAAAATTGTATATCATTTATATTCGTGGCGCCGAGTGATATTGCCTTATCTATCATCTTACCCGCATCTTTTATTGACTTTGTATGAACTATAACATTATTAGACACTTCGTATTTGATAAGATTTTTTTTATCATTTTTATAGCTATATATAGGTGCAGCATTGTAATTTATGGTTTTGACATAATCCCCTGCCTCCTTATTTATCATAGAAGAGAGCGCCGTATAGATTTTATCGGAGATTTGTTTGTTCTGTTCGGTAGCTTTTTGTAGTGATTTCTCATCAGAAGTCTGTACCGCAATATTAATTTCAACAACATCAGGCGGAAGTTCAGTATTTGCCATTGTCGACACACTGACAAATCCTCTCTCAATTACGTCAGCAATTGCACCTTGCCCGCCTTTAAGTACAAACCCGCATATCACAGCCACACTCAACGCTGCTATTGCAATTTTTCTCATCTTTGTCCTCTTTTCTTCAAAATAATAATACCAACACTACTATAAACGAGTTCAAATACAAATTGTTCATTTGTAGCAAATTTTGACACAAAAGCTTATATCACGACTATTAACTTAATCAATGCGTAAATAATATTCTATTTTATTTTTGATTTCAATTCTTTTTTTAACTTTCTCGGAAGTTTGTTTTTTGTTTTAATTTTGGACTGTTCCGTGATTTTAGGTTCAACGGGTAACAAGTCAACCTTTGAAAGAAGATCTTTTGCATCCTCAAAAGGTCTTTGAACATGTGGAACAGAAGCATTTTTCAGTGCCAACATTTCCCGCTTTTTCTCAAGTGCACGTTGAGCTTTTTTAGAGCCTTTTTCCGAGTTATTTTTTATTTTTTTAAACTCACGTATACTTCTTTTAACTTCGGGCATAGACTCCATCAATTTTTTATTCAACAAGTCAGCCTCAGCCTCAGCGGCCTCGACGACATCAAAAAGTCCGGATTTTCCGTAAGTTTTAGGATCAAGAGAATGATAATATGCAATATAAGAAAGATTATCCGCAGGCGGCACTACCTCGTTATATTTGCCGATCACAGGCATCGGATTAACCGTCCATTTTTTATGTACAAATCCTTTTACATCAGCAACTATAACCGAGATCAAATGTTTGCTTTTATCAACAATATCAATAAGTATATTGTTTTTATTCTCCGACTGACGCTTTGACAGATGCTCATATAACACAGACCACAACGGTCTTTTATGCCCTTCGGGGATATTTGTGTCAAGAAAAATCGCATTAGTTGATTTAACCATCATATCCGCTTTTTTTAATATTCTTTTAGCCTCATTTGAAACAACACTTACACCCTTAAAAGACTGATTGTAATTTTTAACTTTAATTTCCATATTACATCCCACGAATAACTACAAGACAAACTTTATATTTTAGGACATAACCTTCCTTAGTCTGTTATCAATCAGGTATTGTCCATATTGAATAAAGTTTTAATAAACTTATTATAATAATATTTAAACCTGATGAATAAATTTTTTGCTAGTTAAGATTTATAACAATATGACTTAAGGCAAGTAACATTCGTATAAATCAGTGCCAAAGTCGGGATGCATTCAATTTATATGAAGAAATATTAACAAACCTTTCAGAAAAAAGTCAATTTTTATCAGTAAATATTGTTTATATAAGTAAGGGATAAAGGGAATCAATTTTATAGGGAGAAAATATTATGGCAGTTGGACCGAGAGATTACATTGATCAGTTATTAGTAAAGAAGTATGCGGACGAAAAGGTTGATAATGCTGATATAGCAAAACTTGTTGAACCTGAGAAAATGTTAAGTGCAATGGGCGACTTTTCAAACATGCACAAAAATATGATGGTATTGCAAAACAAACTGCAAAATTTCTGTTCAGCACTAAACACAAAATGTGTACAATACAGACCCTCACGACTTGCGACAGCATAAGCTTGCGGCTATAATCTTCTTATGAAGAACAGAAGAGTTATACTGGCGTCACAATCGCCAAGAAGACGTGAACTGCTAAAACAGCTAAACATAGATTTTGAAATCATATCTCCCGAGTTTGATGAAAAAACAGACACGAACGAGTTTAGCAGCGAAATAATAGAAAATCTGGCATTTCAAAAAGCACTAAGTGTATCGAAAAAGTTTGCTCCCGATTCCCTGATTCTGAGCGCAGATACGGTTGTAGTGCTGGATAACAAGATTCTCGGAAAGCCAAAAAGTGAAAACGAAGCGTTTCAAATGCTTAAATCTCTCTCGAACAAGACTCACAAAGTAGTGACAGCAGTGAGTCTTTTTGATGTAAAAACCCAAAAATCGCTCACTCGTTCAACAGAAAGTTTTGTAACATTCAACGAACTTTCTGACGAAGATATAAAAGGCTACATTACAGTTCATCATCCGCTGGACAAAGCTGGTTCATACGGTATTCAAGAGTTAGACAAACATTTTGTAAGGGATATTATAGGCTCATTCTCAAACATAGTAGGACTCCCGCTTGAAACAGTAACTCAAATGCTAGTCGAATTTACGAATTTGATTGAGACTTAATCAACCATTCTCAAATAAGTAATCATCTTGTCGGAATAATTTTTTTGTTTCACAGGCACAAACCCGCTCATCTGAATACGCTCATCCCTGAGATGCTCAAGTACGATAATCCCGTCAGAAACCAGTATTTGTTGAGTTTTAATAATATCTAACACTTGATTATACAAATTTGCCCTATACGGCGGATCAATGTATATCACGCCAAATTTTTGACTCATGGTTTTCAAAGTTCTGACAGAATCAGCGCAATATATTTTAGAACTATCAATCCCTAGTTTTTTCAAGTTATCCTTCAACAAATTAAAAGTAGCCCTATCTTTTTCGACAAAGACAACATCCGCAAACCCTCTTGAAATAGCTTCAAATCCCATAATCCCCGAACCAGCAAACAAATCCAAAAAAGAATGCTCTTCAAAATCCACAAGATTCATAAGCACATTAAAAACACTTTCACGGGTTTTTGAAAGGGTCGGTCTGACATTTTCGCCTTTTGGCGAAATAATTTTTCTTGATTTTAAATATCCGCCTGTAATCTGCATAAGAAAATTATAAAAAAAAAACGAAACAATTGTTTCGTTTCAAAATTGAAAGAAGTTGTATGTTTAAAACTTGTTTTTTAACCTTTTATATCAAAGGTTATCTGATCCTGAGCGTTACGAAGCATAGCCCCGGTGTTGTAGGTCAACAAATTGTACTTTTCAATTTCTTCGGCAATCGAACCGTTAAAAACAGGTTGATTTTCTTCAATAAAGCTGAACAACGGTTCCAAAACTCCGCCGACATGCTTTTCAACAGTTTCTTTTCCCTGTTGAATAGTACGTGTCGGCATTTTTATATTCATACCGAATGGTTGATTTAAAATGTTGTTTTCTGACATTCTGGCTCCGATCTTGTTTCTTATATTATAGTTATCGGCATTTTCTAAAAAAACTTTAATGATTTATATGGTTTTGTAAAGAAATTTTTACATTTATTTTGTTAAAAAATGTAAACTTAGATTTATTAAGCAGAATAGACAGATTTTATAGCAAAAAATATTAATATTATTAAAATTCAGAAAAAATAAACGTAATATTTAAAAAAAAATCACAAGATTAACGACAGTAAGAAGAAGTTTAACAAATTTTAACAGCAATTTTTTTTTTGAGGTGATTTGTAATTGTATACGGACTTGTTATGATAGGGACAGGGAAAAGCCGTCACATCCATGAAATCGTAATTGATTATGATCAACAAAATTAGCGTAAAGACAAACACAGAAATAAACAAAAAGCCGGAGCCATCATTCAAAGCCGGAGTGCTGGATGGTGCAACTTGGATGCTGCAACAGTGCAACACATATCCGATGCTTGGTGTATCAGTGATAGACGGTGTCACAGCAATAATACCGAGAACAATAGTAGATGCTAAAACAAATGGTTTTGCAGCTGCAGAAACATTCAGGAGGGAATCGTCAGGTTTGGTCGTAAACTGCTTGATCCCGGGATTTTTTGTTCTCGGAGCAGCTAAAGTATTTGAATTATTCAACAAAGATTACAAAGGTCTATCAAAACTGTGGGCAAATGAGCGCAGTTTGAAAGAACTTCATTCGCGATATACAAAAGTAAATGATATAGACAGCTATGTCGATGGCATATTCAAAGATATGCAGATAAATGTCGGAAAAAAATGGATTGACGTAGATGTAAACGACTCACATGTTCAAGACTCAAAAGAGCTGGTTAAAGAGATAATCCACGGTAAAAAGGACAAAAAAGAGCTCAAAAAGGTATACGAATTATTCATAGAAAATACCAAAGGGGCAGAACACATAAGATTCAAAGGTTCTCAAAAGCCTTTCAGTGTAGATTTCAGGACATTTTTAAGAGATACGGTTGATTGCGGAAAATTATTCAAAGATATGGACCCGCAAAAATTGAAAACCTTCAGCGAAAAAGCGATCAAGTTTGCAAATAAAAAGAGTCTGACAGGATTAGCAATAATAATACCGCTGGCAGCATCGGTTCAATCAATAAACCGATGGATCACCCGTAAAACATCGGGCAAAGAGGGAGCACCGATATACAAAGACTTTATAAGACACAATACGAAAAAAGAGATGACACCGAAAGAAAAGACAAACTTTTGGATGAAAAAAATTGCATCGGCAGCACTAATGGTAGGTGTTGCAATGCTTTCACTAAAAGAAAAGCCAAGCCTCGGTTCGTTGCAATTTAACAAGATCCTGCCGTCAATGGATCAATGCCGATGGATCGCAACTGCAACATTTGCGAGCCGAATGCTTGCTTCAGAAGATAACAATGAACTTAGCGAAGTTAGATTCCGTGATATAGCTACTTTTGGTAGTTTATACTTCTTTGGTGACTATGTAAATAAAGGTGTCGGCTCACTGATCAAGAAGATTAGCAAAGGAAAGATTGATTTATTCAATTACATGTCAGAAAAGCCTAAATCAAACAGTATAGCTGACAGATTTAAGTACTGGGTAAGAGAAACTAACCTGAAATCCTTTGACGAAGCCGGTCAAATATCTAAACAAGCCAAAAATTTACGTGCATTATGCGAAATAAGTTCACTGGGATTTTCGATGCTACTTTTAGGAATTCTTGTTCCATGGTATGTTAGAAAGCAGACCGAGACGAAACGCAAAAAAGAGTTAGAAACGACAATGAACAGATACCATTCATACCCGACAATATTACCCCACAGTGCATATGCCAAAAAAGCGTTTCAGGCATTTGGAACAAACTTCATTGACAATGCAGGCAATCTGAATAAATAAGTTAAAAATAAGGCGAAACAATGATAACAGGAATAAATCCACATATTCAACCGAAAGGAAATTTTCAAAAACATCAACAAAGCTTCAAAGGCGGAGCAGAAGTTCTATCAACGGCGTTTAACTTTTTGAATACAAATCCGGCACTGGGCGCAGTGTTTGTAGACGTAGCATTCATGGACACACCCAGAACAATTGTAGATACAACGAGGAACCCCGATGCAGGTGTAGAAACAGCAGCCAGAGAATTCAGTTCAACGTTGAACCACTCATTTGCAGGTCTTGTCGGATTAGGAGCGGGTTATCTTGCATCGCAAGCTTTCAACAAAGCAAACGGCGTCAAAGCACACTGGCTGTTTAACAATAATGATTCAATCGACGTATTCTCAAAATTTATAGAACAAAGCAAAAACGGTACCACATCGGATTATTATAGAAATATTTTGACAGAACTTCAAGGATATAATCCGGTTGATCAAAACGCACCGTACAAAAGTTTAAGCAAAGAAACGATAGAAGAAGTCACAGACCTTTTGTCAACAGCAAATACAAGTAAGTACAAAATCCCGTCCCGAGTATACAATGAAGCAAAGTTCAAAATTGCTGCAGATCTGGGCGCAACCGAGAATCTCAAGCTTACAAACGGAAATTTTTCGGTTGAAGGAAGCTTGGAAAGCATTTTAAATGATGCATTCTCGCTAAAAAAAGCATTTATAGATAAAGCAAATATCTCAAATCTCACGGATGCAGAGTTTATAAGCGGTCTTAAAAAATTAAAGACGACCACGGCATTAGGTGGGCTTGCAATCCCGATTGCAATAGGTATGAGCTTGCAACCGGTAAACGCATATTTAACAAAAAAACGTACAGGCAAGGAAGGCTTTGTCGGAAATAAAGATGCAAAACCCGATAAATCATTTGGTTTCAAAGCGCTTAAAACACTTCTTGGTGCAGGAATAGCAGCCGGTATGCTCAGAACGATTGCACCGTTTGAAAAAGAAAAATTCTTACCAAAGTTACAATACAAAGGTATGGTACCGACTATTCCGCAATTCAAACTTATCTACGCAACAACTATTTTCAGTCGTATGCTTGCAGCAAGAAATAAAGATGAATTGAGAGAAAGTTCACTAAAAGATACACTTGGATTTGTAAACTGGCTTATATTAGGCGGTTTTGTCTCTAAAATTGCAGCCAACCAGCTTGATAAGTCACTGATAAATTATGATGAAAAGACATACAAAGCAGAAGGATTCAAAGGATTAAAAAAGGCTTGGAACTGGATTACGAAGGCAGAAGTAAAATCGCACGAAGAACTACTTTATCCTGCACTTAAAAAAGCCGGTATCGATGTTTTAGACGCAAACGGCAAGAAACTTTCATACGGAAAGTTAATGAGCGAACTGGCAAAAAAAGCTAAATCTGAAAATGCCGACAAAAAGCTAATAGAACTATATGAAGCCGTTAGTAAGAGAATAAAATACAAAAATATAGCTCAAGGACTGGGTTATTTATACTCGGGCGTTGTTCTGGGTGTGGGTATTCCAAAATTGAACATAGCAATAACCCGCAGTGTTGAAAAAAGCAGAGCAAAAAAGAATGCACAACAAACCCAAAATATCCAAACCGCAACTCAACAGCTCAGCTCAATGACAATACCAAACTCAACGGTTAACAAAACTTTCTCATCCTTTTTAGGTTCCCTAAACTAAAATTGGAATTGAAAAGTTTTTCATAACAGGTTGAAATCCCAAATTATCTAAATTTAACCAGATCAGCTTTTCTGATTCTGACGCTTTTTGGTGTAACTTCGACCAACTCGTCATCTGCAATATATTCAAGACAATCTTCCAAAGACATTTGTCTGGGAGCTTGCAATGTAACCATAACATCGGCAGTTGCACTTCTCATATTGGTCAATTTCTTAGTTTTGCAGACATTAACCGGAATATCCTGAGGTCTGTTACACTCACCAACGATCATACCGCGATAGACTTTAGTTTTGGGAGTAATAAAGAATACGCCTCTGTCCTCAAATTGACCGAGTGCATAAGGAATAGCCTCACCCTGTTCAAAAGCGATCAGCGAACCGCTTCTTTGTCTGGGGATATCACCGGCGAAGGGTTTGTACTCTTCAAAAGTATGATTCATAATCCCCTCACCTCTGGTCATACGAATAAATTCACTTCTAAAACCAATCAAACCTCTTGCCGGAATAGAAAACCTCATATTAGAGCGGTTGCCGACCATAGACATTTCAAGCATTTCGCCTTTACGACCAGCCAATTTCTCAATACAAGAACCGGCACACTCTTCAGGCACGTCAATCAACAGATTTTCAAACGGCTCATAAAGTTGCTCATCAATAGTTTTATAGATAACTTCAGGTTTTGATACTTGAAACTCGTACCCTTCACGCCTCATAGTCTCAATAAGTATGCTTAAATGCAATTCACCACGACCGGAGACCTTGAACATATCAGTATTTTCAGTATCTTCGACCTTCAAACTTACGTTCTTTTCCAATTCCTGATAAAGTCGCTTGCGCAACTGTCTGCTGGTAACGAACTTACCTTCCTGACCGGCAAAAGGGCTGTCATTGACAGAGAAAATCATCTGCAAAGTAGGCTCATCGACTTTAATCAAAGGCAAAGCAACTGGATTTTCCAAAGGAGCAAGTGTTTCACCGATATGGATATCCGCAAATCCGGCAACCCCGACAATATCACCTGCAGAAGCCTGTTGTATCTCAACCCTGCCTAAATCTTCAAATGCATACAACTTGTTAACCTTTCCTCTGACAATAGAGCCGTCGGCTTTCATAAGGCTAAGTTGTTCTTGAGAATGGATCACGCCGTTGACAATCCGCCCGATCGCAATCCTGCCTACATACTCATTATAATCCAATGTTGTAACGTGGAATTGCAAAGGTTTTTCAGCATCACCTGACGGCGGTTTTATATTTTCAATTATAGAATCTAACAACGGGGTTATGTCTTTTGACTCATCCTCAAGTTCTTTTTTCGCAAACCCCATTAAACTGCTTGAATAAATAATCGGAAAATCAATTAAATATTCATTATCCGTCAATTCGGTAAACAAATCAAAAACCTTATTCAAAGCGTTATCAGGGTCAGCAGCAGGCTTGTCAATTTTGTTAATGACAACAATCACCCTAATACCCAATTCCAAAGCCTTGGACAGAACAAAACGAGTTTGCGGCATAGGACCCTCAGCAGCGTCAACAATGAGCAAAGCACCGTCAACCATCCCTAAAACCCGTTCAACTTCACCGCCAAAATCTGCGTGCCCAGGGGTATCTACAACATTAATCTTATAATTTTTGTATTTTATGGAGACATTCTTTGCAAGAATAGTAATCCCGCGTTCTTTCTCTAAATCATTACTATCGAGTACACGCTCTTGAACAACCTCATTATCCCTAAAAACGCCGCTCTGCTTCAACATACAATCAACGAGTGTTGTCTTACCATGGTCAACGTGCGCTATTATAGCGATATTTCTTAAATTGTTATTATCCATTGTTATTTCCGTTCAGCTTAATGTGATTAATCTGCTAACATCATAATACAGAAAAAATTCGACTGCAACGCTAGAGCTTAATTGAAGAATGCAAATGTTTGTCCTTTTTGTAAACAAAGGCGAGTATTTCAGCAACAGCAACATATAACTCTGCAGGAATGGCCTGATCAACTTTTACAAGCTTGTACAAAGCTCTTGCCAGGGGCTTATTGACAACAATCGGAACATCATTTGCTTTTGCAATTTCTCTTATTTTAAATGCCATATAATCCACACCCTTGGCAACAACAACAGGCGCCGGCGCCTTGGTTTTGTCGTATTTTATCGCAACGGAGAAGTGTGTTGGATTTGCGACAACAACATCCGCCTGCGGAACGGCACTCATCATTTTTTGACGCATAAATTGCATTTGAACGGAGCGGATTTTCGCCTTTACGGTCGGATCCCCTTCAATATTTTTATACTCGTCTTTAACCTCCTGTTTAGTCATTTTTATAGATTTTTCATATTCATAATTTTGATATTTTTTGTCAATAAACCCTAAAATAAGCATAGCAACACACATATTTATGGTCATATTGAGCAATATACTGCCCAAAACAGCAAGAGCAGTATTAATATCGACGCCGACAAGCCCGTACAACTCATCCTTTCTAGACTGCAAAACCGTATAACCGCTATATCCGACAATAGCCATCTTAGCAAGCGATTTAACAATTTCAACAAGATTTTTAGTTTCAAAAGGATTAAACATCCTTTTCAACCCCTGCATAATCTGTCCCATAGTAAACTTTTCCATTTTAGGTCGAATTTTCTCAAGCGCAAAAAGCGGTCCCACTTGTACACGAATAGCTATTGCAGTAATTATCATCAACCCCAGCAAAAAAGGGAGCAATATTTCGCCTGACGCTTTTGCATAAGGGCTGAACAAAGCCACGACGTCGTTTAGCTCAATCTCATCCGGATGAATATGAGTAAAAGCATACTCCATAAGAGAAGTTATCTTGTTAAGAATCAATGAAGACAGCATAATAAAAAGCCCGATAGCAGCAGTAATTGCTAAAGAAGAAGTCATATCCTGACTTCTGGCAATATTACCTTTTTTTCGTTCATCCTCCCGCCGCTTGGGGGTGGCTTCTTCTGTTCTTTCTGCTGCGCTCATTTCGTCCTCATATCATCATTTCTACAATACCCTTAAGATAAGACTCAATTGTATTCGCCAGATAGCTTGCCGTGGGTGACAAGAACATCAACATCAGAATTAATCCGATATAAACCTTAAGCGGTATTGCGACCATGAATATATTCATCTGAGGCATCATTTTTGACATAAATCCCATTAACACCTCAGCAACAAACATAACACAGAAAATCGGTAAAATCATACTAATGGCAATGACAAACATTTCACCGGAAAGTCTGATAATATGTTCCACAACAGGTCCTGTAAAAACGAAGTCCAAACCGGGGGCAAAAGTTTTAAAACTTCTATAAAGCGCTGCAAATAGCCATTGATGAGCATTCAACGCCATAAAAACAAATGCAACAAAAATAATATATATTTGCGCCAGAACCGGAGTACTGGTACCGGTCTCCGGATTCAATATTTGACTCATGGAAATACCAATCTGTATACTGATAAATTCACCGCCTATTTGCACCGCAGCGAATATGAGATTGGCAATAAAACCTATCATAAACCCGACCCCGAATTCTCTGAGCAAATATATACTCAACTCCGGAAAAGATGAAGGTATAGAAAAAGTGATCGTTGATGATACTATCGGAAACAAAATAAAAGAAACAAGTGCCATCAGCCAGACCTTAACCTGCATCGGGATAGGAAATGTCGAAAACAACGGCGCAGAAACAATCATCCCGCTTACACGGGTAAAGATTATCGCAAAAATGACGATGTTTTTAGGTGACAATAACAATAATAAATCCGGCTGCATTTACCCCCCGATTTAATGAACAATAGTCTGTAAATAGCCGAATAATTCATTTGTCCTGCTTATAAAAGTGCTTAGCATCCACGGCATAAGAATGATAAGCGTCAATATTCCGATCAAAATTTTTGGTACAAAAGTCAATGTCGATTCCTGTATCTGCGTAACAGCCTGAAATATACTTATAATAAGCCCGACTATCATACTTATGACCAGTATCGGGGTTGCCATTAACAAGGTCAATATAAAAACATTTTGCATTATCGTTAAAAACTGTGTATCTTCCATTTATATCAGTATCCTCAGTCAAATTTTTACGTAATAAACCCCTCAAGCAGAGTTTTCGTTATCAAATACCAACCATCAATCATAACAAAAAGAATCAACTTGAACGGAGTAGCAACAGTTGCGGGCGGCAAAAACAACATCCCCATCGACACCAGAATACTCGCTACAACAATGTCGATTACAAGAAACGGCAAAAATATAATAAAGCCTATTTTGAACGCCGTTTTCAACTCAGTAATAACAAATGCAGGAATCAAGGTATAAGTCGGAACATCCTCCCAATTTTTGGGTTTTTCAATTTTAGCCATACTCAAAAATAACCCTAACTCCTTTTCTTCCGTATGTTGAATCATAAACTCACGCATAGGCTTAATCCCGCGTTCCAATGCCGCTTGTTGCGTAATCTGATTATTCATATAAGGTTGTATAGCCGTTTCGTTTATTTTGTTAAACGTAGGAGCCATAACAAAAAAGGTAAGTATTAAAGCAAGTCCGGCAAGAACCTGATTGGGAGGCAAAGACGCCATACCTATAGCTTGTCGGGTTAGTGCAAGAACAATTATTATACGAATAAAGGCAGTCGTCATTATGAAAATACTCGGTGCAAGAGTTAATATTGTCAGCAAAACCAGTATTTGTACACCCTGCGTAAACTCTTGAGGTGTATTTGCATCCGTCATTCCTACCGTTATCGTCGGAAAGGCTACCGCCGCATCCGCGCATTGACCAACAAGCATTGTTACTATAAACACAAGTAATATAGGTATAAAATTCTTAATGGCAAACTTTTTATTCATTATTTTCCTATCATTCAACGATACTTTAACTTTATTTTACTCTATCTCAATTTATAGTGCCATTTCGTTAACTTTTCTTATAGTTTGTGCTATTATCTACTTATGAAAAAATTTGTTTTTATATTGGGTTTATTAGTTTTACTGGGTATTCCCGCTTATAGTACTCAAAGCGGAGAAGTCAGTTATTTTGATTTACAAACTTATAGCGAAGACGGGCTTTTTGGTCTGAAGGATAAAAATAATAACGTTGTAGTTAAACCGGAATACAAAAAATTAATTCCGTTGGGTGAAAATTCCTGGATTGTGCAAAAGAAAAATCGATTTGGAATTATCGACAACAAAGGTGAGTTTCTTGTTGAACCTAAATACAGACATGCCGAACGAGTTTTTGGCAAGTATGCCAAACTAGGCAATGAAAGAGACTACGGATTATATGATGAAACAGGACACGCAATTATCCCTCCGGAATATTCTTCAATCGACCCGCTTTTCGGCAAGATGTTTCTGGTTTGCAAAAACTACAAATACGGCATAATTGACGAGGAAGGTAACAAGTTATTAAACAATGACTTTGACGACATATACATGCCCGACCCACATAAATTGAGATTGAAATTTGAGGGAGAATGGTACGAGATAGAGAGAATGGCATCAACAGACATTGTTTTGCCCGAGGGAGTACAAAAAGTCAGAATCAATGACAACGATTTTAAAGTAACCCATCTTGTCGAAAATACGGGAGTAATATCGGGATATTCTGTTTTAACGTTAGCGGATTATTCACTGAAACTTTTATCATCAATTTCACCGGCATATGAAGAAACCATAGATGAACTTATGCTATCGCAGGGAGCGGAGACCGTTTCTATATTTATGAAGCTAAGCTGGTTACCGAAATTCCCTATCGTATACGTGAAAAAATACATTGACAATCTAAGAGATCCAAACAGTGGACCATTATCTGAGTTAAGAAGTGATCTGAAAAGACAACTGAAATAAAATATGATTATTCACTGATGTGTTCCAGAGCTTTTTCCAGAACGATTTTTACGTGCTGATCATCAAGAAAGTAATAAACGTTTTTTCCGTTTTTCTGGGCTCTTACAAGCTTAGCTGTTCTCAATATTTTTAACTGGTGTGAGACAGCAGATTTTGTCATGTTTAAAAGCACTGACAAATCACTAACACACATCTCACTCTCCTCAAGTGCCCATAAAAGTCGTATCCTGGTATTATCACCCATCACCTTAAAAAAATCAGCCAATTCGGTCAACAACTTCATCTGTGGCATCTTAGCACTCACGCTTTTCACAATATCTTTATTTAACACCTTACAATCTGTCTTCTTAATAAGCATATCAAATTCCTTAATAATTACTAAACATACAGTTAAAATCAAACACTGAAAGTATATAGCACTAATGCTACACTCAACCACAATTTAATTGAATAATTGTTCAATTGTCAACACGTTGTAAATTTTTATTACTTAGGATTGACAATTGAATGATTGTTCAATTATTATACTAATAGAATTAATTTTTACTGTGAGGTAATATGATGACCGATGAACAAAAAGAAGTGATGACAAAGATAATCGTAGCAATATCTGTATTAGTCTTGGCAATATTATTCCAACCGCAAGGTGTGTTAAAGTTTGCAATATATTTTATAGCATATTTCATAGTGGGAGCAGAGATAGTTAAGGATGCACTAAAGAACCTAATTAGCGGCAAAATTTTTGATGAAAATTTTTTAATGAGTATTGCGACGCTTGGTGCATTTGCAATACAAGAATACCCCGAAGCAGTTGCGGTAATGATCTTATTTCAAATCGGAGAATTATTTCAATCTTACGCAGTTGAAAAGTCTTGTAAATCAATAACCGAGCTTATGGATATACGACCGGATTACGCAAATATAGAATCTGACGGACGAATAACCAAAATCCCGCCGGAGCAGGTAGAGATTGGAGACGAAATCACGGTTATGACCGGAGAAAAAATACCGCTTGACGGAGTTGTCACAGAAGGGAATGCGCTCATAGACTGCAAGGCACTAACAGGCGAATCAATACCTACAGAAGTCAAAGCCGGAACATCAGTTTTAAGTGGTTGCATAAACCTGAATGGAGTATTAAAAATAAAAGTCACAAAACCGTTTTCAGAATCTACGGTAGCAAAAATCTTAGAACTGGTAGAAAATGCCGCCTCAAAAAAGGCACGGGCAGAGAAGTTTATAACGAAATTTGCAAGGATATACACCCCGTTTGTGGTCATATTGGCAGTATTGATAACGATCTTACCGCCTTTAATAATTCAAGATGCACAATTTGAGGATTGGTTCAAAAGAGCACTGACATTTTTGGTAATTTCTTGCCCTTGTGCACTGGTAATATCGATTCCGCTCAGTTTTTTCTCGGGTATAGGCGGAGCATCCAGAGCCGGCATTTTGATTAAGGGAAGCAACTATCTGGAGTTTTTAGCAAGTCCTCAATATGTTGTTTTTGATAAAACAGGTACCTTGACCAAGGGTGCATTTGATGTAACAAGAATAGAGCCTGCAAATGCATATAACGGATATGACCTGCTAAAATACGCTGCGCTGGCAGAATCGTTTTCTTCTCACCCGATAGCACATTCACTAAAAAAAGCTTACGGCACCGAGCCGGAAAACGGCGAGGTTTATGATGTTAAAGAAATTGCCGGAAGAGGCGTTTGTGCGGTTGTAGAGGGTAAAAAAGTACTTGCCGGTAATGAAAAACTTATGGATGAGAACAATATCAAATACGAAAGAATAAACGTTACCGGCTCTGTTATATACATAGCTATAGACAATATTTATGCCGGATATATCGTAATATCCGATGAAATAAAAAATAGCGCACTCAGGACTATTTGTGATTTAAAAAATTATGGAGCAAAAATTGCAATGCTCACAGGTGACTC
Source organism: uncultured bacterium (assembly GCA_949291445.1). Taxonomy (GTDB): domain Bacteria; phylum Cyanobacteriota; class Vampirovibrionia; order Gastranaerophilales; family Gastranaerophilaceae; genus Spyradomonas. The sequence goes on from CASEVT010000020.1 coordinate 18,700, forward strand.
GAAAATTGTTGCAGATAAAGTTGCAAAAGAACTTAAGATTTGTGATGTATATTCAGAGCTGCTACCGGCACAGAAGGTTGAAATAGTAGAAAAATTTATTAATGAAAAACGACCCGAAAAAAGTGTTTTGTTTTGCGGTGACGGGATAAATGATGCTCCGGTGCTGATGAGAGCTGATGTGGGGATAGCCATGGGCGCTTTGGGTTCGGATGCGGCAATCGAAGCTGCCGATGTTGTTATTATGGATGATGACCCTTCAAAAATTGCACTTGGAGTAAAAATTGCACGAAAAACTTTGACTATAGTTAAAGAAAATATTGCCTTTGCCATCGGAATAAAATTGTTGTTTTTGATCCTCGGCGCAATGGGACTTATGACAATGTGGGGTGCAGTTTTTGCCGACGTCGGTGTTTCTGTTATTGCTATATTAAATGCCTTAAGAGCTTTAAAAATTTAAGTTCCCAGATTTACACAGCGTTTTTGCGGTGGTAATCTTGTTTATGACAAGGAGGATGTATGAGCATATTTGAAGCCGGTATGATGGTATGTTTTGGTGTAAGCTGGCCAATTGCAGCTTATAAAACATATCGAGCAAAATGCGTTCAAGGCAAAAGCATTTACTTTTCGTATTTGATTCTTTTGGGATATATTTTCGGAATTTTACACAAAGTTTTGTACAGCTTGGATTTTGTCATCTGGCTTTATATTCTCAATCTTATATTCCTGCTGACAGATATATTTTTGTATTACCGTTACAGAAACAATTCACCATATACCCAACAAAACGAGGTAAAAAAATCCTGTCAAAAAAATATATAACAAAAAATATTATTACGTGTTTTAGATAAATATGCACGTGAAAAATGATATCAGTACAAGTAATTATAAACAATACATTGCTCCGGCATGCGTATTAGGTGGAGTTTTAGCTCTCAGTGCCGGACAAAAAAGTATTTCAAAAGCCGTAAACATCCTAAAAAATGAACTCTCAAAAAAACCACAGATTAGCGAATATAAAAAATATCTGACTCAAAAAGAAGTCGAAGCGATACAAAGACTGTTAAATTGCGGATTCACACTAAGAGAGATTAATATTTTTTCCAAAATCCAGAATATTCAAAACAAAAAAGAATTCGCAAATATCGTATTTGATGAATTTGTAAAAGACACAGGATATAAAAAGTTGAAGCCGGCTTTGAAGTTCGCAACAGAAGATAGTAAGAATGTAGGCGCATGGTATGCTCTGGTAGACGAACTTACCATAAACAACGTAGAATCACTCTCAAAAGCGAATATTATTAATACAATCAAACATGAACTAAAACATTTTACTCAGAGTATGGACATAATAAGGACAGAATCGCTCGGCGCTGATGCACTAATAGAGGGTGCAAAATATGATCCGGCAAACTTTAAGTCCGAATACCCGATCATATATGAAAGATTAAAAACTAAAGAATATCTGGCTGTTAGCGAATATGGCAAGATTCCTTTGGAGAGCGAAAAAGGTAAAATGGCACAAAAATATCTTCAGAGCAAAAAGGATTATGTAAATTTAACCAAAGAACTCACAGATGAAGAATACGAAGCATATATGAACAACTTGCTTGAAGTCGAAGCCTATGAAGAAGCACAAAAAATTAGCGATAAATATTTCGATTACATAATGGAGATAGCCAGAACAAAACTATCAGGCAGTTAGGTTTGTAAAAAGTTTTTTGAAATGCCCCGTATCAACCTTGTCGCTAAAATCATCAATAACTCGTTTACACAAAGTTATAGCCTTTTCCTTATGCCCGACCTGAGAATATGCAATGGCAAGTGCTTTTCCGGCTTGACACTGACCGATTGTCAGATTGTTTTTTTTCGCAAGTACATTATTCACATAATTTTCCATCGTACTTATATATAAATCGGCGCCACACTCATTTTTAAGAAACTTGCTTACAAATATAAGATCCAAATATTCAAGCTGTTCATCTTTTACGAGATTTCTGTAAAAAATCACATCCTCAAGCGACAACTCTTTCGCAATATCAGCAATGTTTTGACCGGAGAATTTTGACTCTAAAAGTTCTTGAGCCTGTTGCAAAATATCATCAGACCCGTTGCGCAAAAATTCAAACGTCTTTTTAGGTGACTCTTTGTAGTTCACAATAAGTTTTGCAAGACTATTTCGCCCGCAATACATTGCTATTCCTGCAATAGTTGAAACGCCCAGAAAACCAAGACTGTATTTTATTTGTTTGTCGATTGTATTTTTTAAAGGAGCATCCTTTTGAGGCGTCTTTGGCTGCGTCGAACTATATTTAACCGGTTGTGAAATAAGCTGTTGTAAATTGTTATTTTCAAGTTTCATACTTAATTTAAATCAGAAATAATTTTTTTTTGCTCTCAATAGCAAAAAAAATTTACTTTGAGTTTAATTTGAATATGAGAATAACACCACACACAACGACAACTATTTCATTTAAAGGTTACGATGCAAGAAAATTGAGCGGACTTCTTATGAATTCAAACTATTGTTCAATAGCGGAAGAGATGCTTGAAATTGCAAAAAAAGAAGAACTGCCGCTATACTTGATAAACAAAAACAAATCCGGTATAAGAATAGACAAAAATATAGTTGAGCAAAAATCCGAACTAAAAAATTGCTGGGCACAGGATCTTTGGACGATTATAAAAAACAAAATTGAATGCTTTGAAGAATACGGTGAAACCGAAGCTGTGAAAGATTTTTTTAACCTCAGGTTCGATAACATTCAACAAGAAAAAAGAAAAAACACTCAAATAACAGATCTACAAAATTTTTTAACCTTTTTAGTTAATCTTCCAAAATGCAAAATTAAAGATGAAGAATTTGTCTATGGAATAAATGAGATTACGCAGGAGAAAAAGCTAATCCCAAGAGCCCTTATTGACAAGGATATCAAGGACTATACAAGAATATTAGAAAAACTAAGACACAACACTCACATATCAGGCGGCAATTTTTATATAGTAAAAACCAAAAACAATACAGAAGAATTACTAATCGGTGAGAATGAGTTAAAAAAATTCACTGTAGATCAGATGAAAAAAATGTTTTGTGTAAAAGAAGTACATCCGATCCCTCAAGCAGATTATCATCTTGATATGTACATAAGACCGCTGGACAACAAGCGTGTACTTGTTGCCGATGACAAATTGACAATGTCAGCACTGAAAGAAGGATTGGACAAAATACACAAAGAAATAAAAAATACACAATCCGCTCAAGATGCTGTAAAATACCAAAAAGCCTTTGAGCATTTAGAAAAAATATATAAACGACTTAAGAATGATGTTGCCTTCAATCCTTATTCAAACACAGCCGATGTAAAAAATACGCTTGAGAATGCAGGTTTTGAAACAATCAGTGTTCCCGGGCGAATCTATGAAATATATAAAAATCTTACACCGCGAAGAAGCAACGACTATTTTCTCAAACAATCTCACAACTACTTAAACGCAATAGTTTTTAAAAACAAAAATGATGAACTTGTCTACATAACAAACAATTCTCTGTTTGACAAATCAGTTTTTATAACGGACGAAATAGAGAAAAAAATCAATTTTAGTATGAAAAGAAAATTTATAGAGAGCATAAAACCGTACATTAAAGAGGAGAAAATATACTTTGTCTCAGGCAAAGGTGACGCAATTGCGAAGAATCTTCTGCCGGAATTGCAAGGCGGAATCCACTGTATGTGTACAGAACTCCCGCAACGACAGGCACTTGTCCAAACTAAAAACCGACCCTAAAACAGTTTTTAACCGAGAATTTTTCGAAGATATTCAAAATACTCATTGTTTTTATAAGAAGCAATATTTTTCAATAAAAACTCCCTGTCGACAAACCCCATCCTAAACGCAACCTCCTCAAGACAAGCAATTTTTATACCCTGATTTTCCTCAATAGTATGGACATACTCAGAAGCCTGAAGCAAAGAATGGTGAGTTCCGGTATCGAGCCAAGCGAATCCCCGCCCCAGAATTTGGACTTTCAACCGGCTATTTTCGAGATAAATTTTGTTTAAATCAGTAATCTCAAGTTCACCTCTTAAAGAGGGTTTCAAAGATTTTGCCTTTTCAATGACAGAATTGTCATAAAAATACAACCCCGTAACCGCATAATTTGATTTAGGGCAAGAAGGTTTCTCCTCAATTGATTTAACAATTCCGTCACTATCGAAAGAAACGACCCCGAATCGCTCCGGATCTTTAACCTGATAACCAAAAATAGCCGCACCCGAGTTCAAATCAATATCCTCGACAGTTTTTCTAAGCATACCGGAGAACCCCGGTCCGTAGAAGATGTTATCCCCGAGTATCAAAGCAACAGAATCCTGCCCGATGAACTCTTCACCAAGTATAAAAGCCTGAGCCAGACCGTCAGGAGAAGGCTGCTCCTTATAATGGAATTTAACCCCGAATTGAGAGCCGTCTTTAAGCAATTTTTTGAAATTAGGCAAATCATCCGGCGTTGAAATAATCAAAATATCTCTAATCCCTGCCAACATCAAAACAGATATAGGATGGTATATCATAGGCTTATCATAAATAGGCAAAAGTTGCTTAGATACAGCCATGGTACTGGGATAAAGCCGTGTACCGGCACCACCGGCAAGAACAATACCTTTCATTTAAACGGAACCTTTCTTTTCTTCGATTTGTTTGATCCAATTTTGATTATTCAAATACCAATCAATAGTCAATTTAATTCCCTCTTCAAAAGTTAAAGACGGAGACCAGCCGAGTTGAGTATGGATCTTAGTATTATCGATCGCATAGCGTCTATCATGTCCGAGCCTATCCTCAACAAAAGATATGGAAGACTCATCCTTACCCATAGCAGAAAGGATAATTCTGGTAATTTCAAGATTAGTTTTTTCGTTGTGACCACCGATATTATAAACCTCACCCTCACGTCCTTTGTGCAGAACAAGATCAATCGCCTTGCAATGGTCATAAACATAAAGCCAATCACGAACATTCAATCCATCACCATATACAGGGACCTTTTTTCCTTTAAGTAATTGCGAAATAAAAAACGGAATAAGTTTTTCAGGATACTGATAAGGCCCATAATTATTGGAACATCTGGTAATCACAACAGGCAATTTATAAGTTTCAAAATAAGCTCTGACAAGCAAATCAGCACCGGCTTTTGAAGCAGAATAAGGCGAATTTGGAGCCAAAGGGGTAGTTTCATAGAAATAACCGTCTTTTTGTAAAGACCCATAAACCTCATCTGTAGAGACTTGTAAATATCTTTTCAGTTTAAATTCTTTTGCCGCCTGCAAAAGATTCAAAGTTCCCTGAACATTAGTCTGAACAAATATCTCCGGCCCGCTAATTGAACGATCGACATGACTTTCCGCCGCAAAATTCACGACAGCATCCGCATCCTCAAAAAGTTTAGAAACCAATTTTTTATCACAAATATTTCCATGAACGAAACTATAATTGGGATTGTCTTTAACATCATCCAGATTCTGAATATTACCGGCATAAGTCAATGCATCAAGATTAATTACACTGTAATCCGGATACTTAGACAAAATATGCCTGATAAAACAACTACCGATAAATCCTGCACCGCCTGTAACAACTAATTTCAAAACAAATCCTCCAAAACAACATCCTTCAAATAAGGTTGATTACGGTCCTTTTCACTCACGAGCGGCTGAAAATCGATACCCCAATCGATATTGATATCGGGATCATCATATCTGATACCCCTATCATTTTCAGGTGAGTACTCATCAGACGCCTTGTACATTAACTCGGCAAAATCACTCAGGACAATAAAACCATGAGCAAACCCGTCAGGTATATAAAGCATCCTCTTGTTCTGTTCGGACAAAATAGCCCCGACCCATCGTCCGAAGGTTTTTGATTCTTTTCTCAAATCAACCGCCACATCAAAAATTTCGCCACTCGTGCAACGCACAAGTTTCGCCTGCGCTTTGGGTTTTTTCTGGTAATGCAGCCCCCTTAACACACCCTTTGTTGATTTTGAGTGGTTGTCTTGAACAAACTCTTTGTTTACACCGTTTGCAAAAAATTCTGATTTCTTGTAAGTTTCAGCAAAAAATCCCCGCGCATCAGAAAAAACTTTTGGGGTTACTAAAATTACATCCTCAATTTCCAACTTTTCAAATTTAAAAGGCATTTTTCTTTCTCCACAATTTTCAGTATAACTGATTAATCTAAATTTGAGTAGCATTTTTAAATAATTAGAAATAATTCAGCTAATTTTAAAATAAAAAAAAGCAAAATCTTTTAATCAAGATTTTGCTGCAAATAGCGTCACTAAGGAGTTTAAATTGTTTGAACCGTACTTCACTTGTAAATACCAAAGAGAACAAAGAATAGTTTTAGATAGACATTTATAGATCATTAAAACCAATTTTTTAAACTGTCCTCAAAACAGTCAGTTCAAATACTCTTTCAAATGGCGGAGCTCAGGTTTATCTTTAAGCTTTCTTATTGCAATATTTTCAATCTGTCTAATCCTTTCTTTGGAGAATCCCAACTTATGTCCAATTTCTTCAAGAGTTTTTTTACCGGAGCCATTCAAGCCAAACCGATTGATTAAAATACATTTTTCCCTTTCACTGAGAGTATCGAGCATAGACATAACATCCTTGTACATAAATCCGGTTTGAATTTTCTTGTCAGGCGACTTATAGCTGTCATCAGCGACATAATCCTCAAGTACCAGATCTTCTGCAATCGGCATATCAAGGCTAATCGGGTCTTTAAAAAGTGCCTGTTTAATATTTTCAAACTTCTTTTTACTTACGCCCAATCCTTTAGCAATCTCTTCATCAGTGGGTTCTCGTCCGAGTTTAGCAGACAATTGAGCGTAAGTTTTTTTATAAAGCCTGATTTTATCAGACATATGCACAGGGATTCTTATTGTGCGAGAATGATTAGATATAGCTCTCACAATAGATTGCTTAATCCACCATGTCGCATAAGTACTGAACTTGAACCCACGTTCGTAATCGAATTTTTCAGCAGCTTTAATTAATCCCAACGAGCCTTCCTGCACAAGGTCCATAAATAAAACCCCCTGCCCGATGTATTTTTTCGCAATACTCACAACTAACCTCAAATTAGCCTGAATAAGCTTTTTCTTGGCGATAACGGCTTTATGTTTTTCCCCTTCCTTAATTGTTTTTCCCAACAGTTGTTCTTCATCACCTTTGAGAAGTTTGATCCGTCCAATATCTTTCAAATAGTTTTGTAGCAGATCATTTTTTTTAACAATAGTATTAAAGGTAGTCTCTTCGCCGGAATCATCGCCAAGAATCAGCTTTCTATCCTCCTCTTCGGCTGCGAGAATACTATCCTGCTCATCAAATATCTCTACAACTCTTCCCATTGCGGATTCCTCAACTAATCTTGCATCCAACCGATTCATTTTCTGAACGGCAGCACATATTTATAGAAACTATTTTTATCCTATAAACCGTGAAACGTTTTATGCACTCTGTTCATACCTGATATTCACAAGAGAAGCACGGCCCAAACGTCTTCACATATTCCAAGACGAAAGAGTAAAAAAAAAGTTTCACCGGATTAATATTTTTTAATAATACCGTTTATAATCTCAAACCCGAAACAGAATTATCTGGTATAAACCCTTGCCAATCTAACCTTTAAGGCACAGGTTAGTTCATAATTAATAGTCCCCAAAATATCAGCCCACTCGTCAACAGAAATAAAACTACCGCCATCCTCACCGAGCAGAGTAATAATATCCCCCTCCTTCACAGAGACATTGCTAACATCAAACATCATCTGATCCATAGTAATATTACCTATTTGAGGAACTTTTTTACCATTAACAATACCAAAAATCTTATTAGACAAACGTCTTGATACCCCATCGGCATAGCCTATCGGAATAGTAGCAATTTTCGTTTCGGAATCAGTAATATATTTATGAGAATAGCTAACCCCCTCATTAATGCCGGCATTATGAATATTAGTAATCCTGCCGCGCAAAGAGATAACTTGTTTTAAATCAGGTTTTCTAACGTCCTGAACCAGATCGGGTTGAAGCCCGTAAATACCTATCCCGACACGGGCCATGTTGTAGTTCATATTTTTATAAGTAATAACAGCAGCAGTATTGCAGCAATGAATCAAAAGCCCGTCCGTATTAACCGCACTAACAACCTTATTAAATTTTTCATACTGTTCCGCAGTGAGTTCAACCTCCTCTGCACTGGCAAAGTGTGTAAATATCCCCTCCAAAGATACAAAATCACAATTTTGCACTTTTTTTATAAATTCAATGGCTTGCTCAGGTCTAACCCCAATCCGATTCATGCCGGTATCAATTTTGACATGAACCTTAGGTTTAATTTTAGTTTTTTCATAAGTAAGCCGACAAGCTTCAATATGTTCATCAGAAAACACAGAAACAGAAATGTTATTAGTAGCAGCCCAATCAAAAGACCAAACAGGAACCGCCCCCAAAACGAGGATAGGTGCATCAATTTTCGCCTCGCGCAACTGCATACCCTCATCAATGGAAGAAACGCCAAGAAAATCGACGCCGGACGCCAACAAAACCGGCGCAATCATAACAGCACCATGCCCATATGCATCCGCCTTGACCACAGCAAACAATTTTGCATGCGGTTTAAGAAACTTTTTCAACTCCAGAATATTTTTTTCTATATAATCAAGATTTATTTCAACCCAAGCATCACGTCTGGTATTAAGATAAGAAGCCCTATTATATTGCATATGAACAATTCCTCACTACGAATTACATTTTAACCCGCTACAAAAAATTTTTAAACAATTAAAAACCTCAACTCAACTATCTGAGGAATAATCCCAAATATAAATTTGCCCGCAATAACGGCAAACAGCATGCCCGTTCATAAAATTCAAATCCGGCATAAATGTATAACCGTCAACAGTAATTATGATATCACCATCAGCATTATATTCCTGTTTAAAATTACGTGCCCCCTTGTAGTCAGGTGCAAACATCAGTTCAAATTTATCAACAGATTTACAATTTTTACAAATAAACATAATCAAATATTATTCAAAAATTACAAAAAAGGTAAGAAAAAAGCAATCAAGCTTCATCCGGCACTTTTTTAGCACGTTTAGCCAGAGATTCAGCGGCGATCTGTCCGGCATAATTTCTTGAAAAGAGTTCCTTAAACAGCATTGTACAGCAAAGACTTCTCAGCGGAAGCAAAAATGCAGTAATAACAATTGCAATTATACCGAGAGTAACCTCCTTAGAAATCACAGCAGTATTAATTTGGTAATTAATACCGGAAGCCAAAAACGTACCGTTCAACTCCTTAATAGGTAAAAGTGTAATAAACCGTTCAATCGGATAGCTAAAGAAACCGGCAATATTACCCTTATCAAGCCCCCAGCAAATCAAAGCAGGTATAATCCAGTAGGTGGTAACCCCCAATAATACCAAGAGCAAAGCAGTTCTAAGGAAATTATATTTAACAAGACTAACACTGAGCATAATAGCCTCAACAGGAGATTTGTCCTCCTCAAGCGCAAAGGCTTGAAAACTGAGCGATATAAAAACAAACACAACTAAAAACAATCCCCACAACAGCGGAAACGACCCCAATGCAAATATAACGGAGATTATCAAAAGAAAGAGTATATACGAAAACACTCTTCGTTTTATCAATCCGTCGTGTATTCCGGTATCATCGAGTTTGTTCTTAGACTCAATAATAAAACTCGCCATAGAATTCAATGAAGCCATAGCAATCAAAAAATCCCAAAACGCCTTGCAAAATATAAAAAATCCCGGAAGCGTTATTAATAAAAGTAATAAAAATACAAACAAAATATTATCAAACACAGAATTTAGCGTCGTAAGCTCAGGTACCAGAAGAGTAAACAGATAAGTTGCGGTAAAAATTATGCCGATTCCGACAACCTGACCCAAAACAGGAAAAGCCATATATTTTGTAAACTTCTCAAAATTGAACAAATAAAGTTTTATCCCCTCAACAAATATCTGAAATATATTTAAAAAAGTAAAATCCTTTTTCGCCATCTTCATCAAATTCCGTAACTAATTGCGTTAAAAAACATATTTATATTAACATGGTCTTTATGATGAAGCAAAATTTGATTGAATTAATAAGAAACGCCGAAAAAGCAGATTTTGGGAATACAATTGACCTGCATATACATTCTTGTTTTTCAGACGGAAAATTAACCCCCGAAGAGTTATACACCGATGCACAAAAAAAAGGGCTCAAATATATAGCTATAGCCGATCACAACACAGTTGAAGGCTACAAAAAAACAGATATTTTGACAAAAGAAAACGTAATCCCCGCAATAGAATTTGATTGCTGGTACAAAGGAGTTCTCATCCACATTTTAGGTTATGGCATTGATGTTAATAACGAAAAATTACTAAAGTATTGTGCAAAAACGAAAAAGGGTACAGAAGCTGATATAATAAGGCTATTCAATGCCAGAAGCCCGAAAAAAGTAATAGAAGCAATCCACAACGCAAACGGCATCGCCATTCTTGCACATCCTGCGTGTTACTGGTGTATAAGCCTTGAACATTTTGTAAAATCATTGGTTAAAGAGGGTCTGGACGGAATTGAAGTTTACTACCCGTACAAACGACATAGAGGTATAATAAAATTCCACTTCGCCTCAACGGTTGAAAAAATTGCCAAAAAGCTCAACCTTTTAGCAACCGGCGGCTCGGATTCTCATTTTGAGATTCAACAATTTTCTTGTAAATAATTTTCTAAATCAGACTTTTGAAAAGATTGTATTAGTATCTTTATATAATATAATTTGGGATATAAAAGATTTAATTTGAGGGTTTTATATGCAACAAACTTTAGAAAATATCAGGCAAAAGGCACTTGAGGCAATAGAAAATGCACAAAGCACAAACAACATAGAAGAAATAAAAATCGAATACCTGAGCAGAAAAAGTGAACTCAATAATATAAAAAAGAACCTCAAAGATCTTTCAAACGATGACAAAAGAATAATAGGTTCTTTGGCAAATAAAATTGCAAACGAAATAGAAGAAAAGATTAGCGAAAAATATCAAACACTATATCAAAAAGAACTAAACGAAAAGCTTGAAAAAGAGCGTATAGACATAACCTTGCCTGGGTCATATTTGCCATACGGAAAAGAGCACTTGCTAACCCAGACGGTGAACGAAATAGTGGAAATATTCAACGGAATGGGATTTTCGCTTGTTAAAAACGAAAACTCGCCTGAAGTAGAAACTGAATATTTCAACTTTGATATGTTGAACATCCCACAAGATCACCCCGCAAGAGACATGCAGGACACTTTTTATACAAAGGTTGCACCCAATGTTATATTAAGAAGTCAAACATCAGGAGCACAAATTCACGAAATGTTGACACAAAAACCGCCGATAAGAGTGGTAGCACCCGGCAGAGTATATCGTTGTGAAGCGGTAAGTGCAAGAAAAAACAACCTTTTTCACCAAATTGAAGGACTCTTGGTCGACAAAGATATTACATTTGCAGACCTAAAAGGAGTCATGAACGAATTTATCAGAATCTACTTTGGACAAGCAAGACCGACACGATTCAGAAACAGCTTCTTCCCGTTTACAGAGCCCTCGGCAGAAATTGACGTACAATGCATAATGTGTCAGGGCAAGGGTTGCCGCGTATGTTCCGGCACAGGCTGGCTTGAAATACTCGGTGCCGGAATGGTTGATCCGAACGTACTTAAAAATGTCAACATCGATCCTGAAATTTACTCCGGATTTGCATTCGGAATGGGTGTCGAACGGCTTGCCATGTTGAAATGGGCTGTCGATGATATCAGACTCTTTTTCAACAACGACGTCAGATTCCTTAAACAGTTTTAGTTAGTATTTTTGCAAATACTATTAAACATGCTAAAATTAAACTCGTTAGAATTAAAAAAGAATAGAGGAAAAAATGGCAACAGAACCTAAACTTATCGCAACAATCCCAAGAAGCGCTACAGAACAGCTTCAAATAGCTATTAATGAATACAAAGGCAAATGTTATCTGGATTTGAGAATATTTTACACAACCGACGACGGAGCAAACTGGCTTCCGACAAAAAAAGGTGTAACCGTCTCTCCCGACAATCTTGAACTTCTTAAAGATGCTGTTGAAGAAGCTATGAAAGAATTAATGAGCGTTGAAGAATAACAACGATAACAATTTTAATAATAATACACAGAATACGGGCATGTTGAATAAATATGCCCTTGTTCTTACTTCGATAAAGGGCATCGGAGTGAGAACGTTCAGTTATATAATTCCGCCGGAACTTAAACCGGTAATTAAAATCGGACAGGCAGTTTTGGTACCGTTTGGCAAAATGGGATTGATAAATGCTTTTGTTGTTGGATTTTCAAACTACTTGCCCGAAAACATAAAAGCAAAATCCATAGTAGAAATACTGGAAGAGACAGAGCTTTTTGATATTGAATATTTAAAATTTTTGGAATGGGTAGCAGGATATTATTTTTGCGAAATCCAGACAGTACTGGAGTGCGCAATCCCAATGAAGTTTTTAAAAATGACACAAAGGACAGTCAAAAAAATAGCAACCCCGCAAACAGCATCGGCGGAGGAGAACGCAATATTAAATAATTTAGGTGAAAAAGCGATTAGTGTTCAAACATTGCGAAAGAAAACGAAATTGCCCCCGACAAAATTTTATGCAGCTCTGAGAAGATTAAAAAATTACCTGTTAATAGAAAACCAGCTTGAGAACTCCACTCAAAAAGAGCAAACTCAGAAATACGTTAAATTCAAACATCTTGACGGTGCAACAAAACGGCAAAAAGAAATACTTGAACTGCTTAAAGAAGAAGAACAAATGCAGCTATCGGCACTAAAAGATAAAGCCGCCACAACTGATGCAACAATCAAAAAGCTTGCAGAAACCGGTTATATAGAAATTTTTGAAGAAAAAGTATACAGAAACCCGCTTGAAATATTCAAACAAAATAATACAGAGGAGTTTCCGCAACTATTAGAAGAACAAAAAGAAGTCTACAAAGAAATAGAAAGCAGACTTGAAAACCACAGCACAATACTAATACACGGAGTAACCTCCTCAGGCAAAACTGAAGTATATTTTCACGCAATGAAAAAGGTGCTTGAAATGGGAAAGAATGTACTATTTCTTGCACCGGAGATCGCATTGGCATCAATGTTAACGCAAAGAATAGCACGGAGATTCGGAACAGAGAAAACTGCAATCTGGCACTCAAGTATCTCAGATGGTGAAAAGTACGATGTCTGGCAAAAGATTAAGAATAACGAAATAAGGATACTGGCAGGTGCCCGTTCAGCAGTATTTGCGCCGTTAAAGAATATCGGACTGATAATAATAGACGAGGAACACGAAAGCTCCTACAAGCAAACAATGCCACAACCGAGATATGATGCAAGACAAGTAGCAAAGAAGCTCGGAGAATTGCACAATGCACCGGTACTCTCCGGAAGCGCAACACCCGATATAAATTCTTACTATCAAGCACTGAATACGGGCAATCTGCTTGTAATGAAAAAAAGATACCAAAACAGCCCTCTCGCCAAAGTGCACATAATCGATATGAGAGAAGAACATTTTCGTGCAAATCACGGAATATTTTCAAGAGCGTTAATCAGTGCAATAGAAAACAACTTGAAAGATAAAAAGCAAACAATATTGTTGATGAACAGGCGGGGATTTTCGACCTATACGCAATGTTTGTCCTGCGGCAAGGTAATAGAATGTCCAAAATGCGCAATTCCGTTGGTATTTCACTCACAAACACAAACATTAAAATGTCATTACTGTGAACATGAGCAACAATTACCGGAAGAATGCCCCGAATGCGGAGGAATTTTAAGAAATTGCGGCACGGGAGTTCAGCGTGTTGAACTTGTTGCACAAAAATTATTTCCGGATTGCAGGATAGAACGGCTGGACAGTGATTCTCTTGCAAAGAAAAACAAGCATATAGAGATTTTAGACGAATTTGCCCGCGGCGAAATTGATATACTGATTGGAACCCAAATGCTGGCAAAAGGGCTTGACAACCCTAATGTAACCCTTGTGGGCGTAATCAATGCAGATAATAGTTTTAACTTGCCTGATTTTCGCTCCTGTGAAAGAGGGTTTCAACTCTTAACACAAGTTGCCGGACGGGCAGGACGCGGTCAATACCGAGGAGATGTTTATTTTCAAACGTATAATCCGGAATTTTTTGCGCTTGAAAATGCAAAAGAACAGGACTATGAAAGTTTTTACAGAACCGAAATTGAAGCAAGAGAAAATTTTGATTACCCGCCCTTTAGCCGGATAATAAGGGTTGTGCTCTCTTCAAAGAACCAGTTTCGCGCAGAAAAAAGCGCAATGGAGATAGCAATGCGGCTTCGAACAATTATTGATGAAAGGAATTTGACAGAACCGATAGCAGTATTGGGGCCTGCACCTTGCATAATCGAACGGCTTCAAGAGTATTACAGATTTCAAATCCTTATTAAAAACAAGCTTTCAACAAAAGGTCACACCTTCATTCATACATTTTTGACCAATATAAAACTTCCTCAAGACATAAAAATAACAATCGATGTCGATCCGATAGACATTTTATAGAAATTGAAACTGTGAAAATTTTTGAAGAAATAAAAAAATCCCTTATACTCATGGTAAAATGTAAACGTTGAGTAAGGAACGGTTAAATATAGATGGGTGATGAAGATAAGCAGTTTGAGGCATCCCACCAGAAGTTGGAAAAAGCCAGAAAAGAAGGTCAAATTGTAAAATCGAAAGATTTTTCAACGGCACTGGCTATGATCGTGATGTTTTTTGCAATCTCGAAATTAGCCCCGTTCATATGGGATCAGATAACGCGGTTATTCGTATTGTGCTACGAGCAGATACCGAACCAGCACTTATCGACAATCGGTTTACCATATTTGCTGTTTATCACGCTTGTTCCGACCATATTAATAATAGGTCCGATTTTAGCGATAGCAATGTTTATCGGAATCATGGGCGACTTTATACAAGTAGGTCCGCTGGTCACAATGACCCCGTTATCACCGAAATTGGACAAGCTAAATCCGACAAAATATTTCAAAAACATCATGTCAATAAAGACACTTTTTGAATTATTCAAAAACATTTTAAAGGTAGTGATACTGGGCTACGTAGGATGGATGGTTTATCAGGAGCATTTTGAGGTAATCCTCGGTTTGGCAGCAATGGACAACAATTTTGCGATAATGCAGGAATTCGGCAGCCTGATAATGGATTTCGTAATCAAAGCATCAATAGCATTTTTCGTAATCTCAGTTGCAGACTACGGCATGACAAGATGGAAATTTATGCAAGATCAAAAAATGTCATTCAAAGAAGTGAAAGATGAATATAAAAACACAGAAGGAGACCCGAACGTCAAAGCAGCACTGAGGCAACGGCGTCAACAAATGGTACAACAAAGCATGATGGATGCAGTCCCTGAGGCGGATTTTGTTGTCACAAATCCGGTTCACGTAGCTTGTGCACTCAAGTATGTTGCAGAAGAAATGGAATCACCAAAACTTATTGCAAAAGGTACCGAGCTTTTTGCAAAAAAGATTATAGATATAGCCAGAGAACACAAAGTACCGGTCATTGAAAATCCGCCTGTCGCAAGAGCTATATATAGATTGGTAGACTTAAACAGAGAGATCCCGCCGGATTTATATAAGGCAGTTGCTGAAATCTTATTATTTGTTTATAATTTGCGCAAAACAGAAAAACCTAGTAATATAGATACTAGGAATAAATAAAATTATGCGGAGTCTGTCAGGGACTGACAAAATTAATAATGATTAATCACACACAGTCAAAAATTAAAGAATATATCGAAATTGTAGAGAAAGTTGCAAAGGTAGAACAACGTCGTATACCCTCACATATGGTAGATTTTGAAGAACTGGTGAGTATCGGTATTATTGCAGTGCAAGCTATGATTAAGAATAAAACACCCGAACAGCTGGAAAAATACAACAGTTCTTATATAGGAACTGCCGTCCGTTGGGCAATTAGAAACGAGTTGCGCAACAGATATAAATGGTATTCTCTAAAACATACTAAAAGTTCAGAAGATGACGACACATCGGACGGAAACGATCTGGACGTATCACCGGGCAAGGTTAGAGAAGCAATCTACGAGACCATTTTGTCTATAGATTCAATAGCAGCCGCCTCGTCAGATAACGACTCGCCGTTTGATTTCATAAAAGATCCGCACGCTTTACCTGATGAAAAGGCTGAAATTACAGAGTTGGGACGCGCAATCAGAGAGGCTATCGCGACTTTGCCGCAAAAAGACAGACTTGTCGTTGAATATAGATTTTACAGAAACATGCAGGTTAAAGAAATTGCACAACAGGTGGGACTTTCTTCATCACGGATTACCAGAATTGTGCAAGGGGCATTGAACCATGTTCGTGAATACTTGATTAAGCACGAACATTACGGCTATTGAGGCAATCTTAGGTTTGAGTGGATTGAGTAGTTTAGATAATTTGACCGTTTTATATTTGTTGATATTTTTCTGCTGTATTCTGGGAGTTTGGCTTGGCTTGCTGTTCGCTAAATATAAAAAACTGAAAGAAACATTTAGAAAATATAAAAAATCACTCCGAAGCATTGCAAAGACCATAAATTCTGTCAGATACGGCAACCTTTTTGAGCGGGTGGACAGTTTGACTCATTCTGTTTTACCCAATTTTTCAGAAAGTATAGACAGAATGATCGAGTCAATCGTAGATCGTGAAGATATGATAAAAGAGTATCAAGCGGATTTGAACAAACAAATCGAAACCCAAAAAGAAATTGTTAAACTTAAAGAAGACTTTGTTGCAACATTGACTCACGATTTGAAAGTACCTATTATTGCCGAAAACAATATGTTGAATTTTCTTCTTGAAAACAGATTCGGTGAATTAAATGAAAAACAGAAAGAGGCAGTTTGCCATTTAAAAAATTCGAATAAAGAGCTTATCGAACTTGTAGAGATACTACTTGAAACTTACAAATTGAATGAGACACACATCGAATTAACACGTGAAAATGTTGATCTAAACAGGTTAATAGAAAATATAATCCTTGAAATGCAACCTATTGCCGATTCAACGGATGTCAACATAAACTACACCAGCCAGAGCGAAAAAAATGTTTTTGTAGACGAATTTTACATAAAAAGAGTATTAAAAAACATTATTCTGAACGCAATCTCATTCAGCAATTCTCATTCATCAATCGATATTGAATTCGGACAGGAAGAAAACTATTTCACAATAAAAGTGAAAAATTACGGCAAAATAATAAAAGACGAGGACATAGAACACATTTTTGATAAGTACTTTTCAACCTCGAAAAAGTTTAGAAAAGTAGGTACGGGATTGGGATTATATTTATCAAACAAAATCATCAAAGCACACAATGGCGAGTTAAAGGCAGAAAGCGACGAAGAACAAAACACAACAACCATGGTAATCACTCTGCCCGTTCAATTACAAGATAATCAAAATGTGATATAATAATGCTGAAATTTGAGAGAACAACATGTCTAACTATATAAAACAAGCTTTCAATATAACCAAAGAAAATATAATACTGGCACAACCGTTAGTAATATATCTGGTAATAATAAGTATAACAATGGCATCGGCAGCGACACAAAGCAACCAAACCGCCTTTTATATATTTTTCGGAGCGAACATGCTATTGTCGACAGCATTTTTTGCGGGCTGGATGTTTATGACCAGAAAGACGGTTGAACATTCAAAAAAAGAATTCAAAAATCAGGAAGAAAAAAATCTTGCATCAATAAAACTCATCAACGAATTTTTTCCCGGAGTAGGAGAATATTTTTTATCGATAACCGCCTCAATATTGTTATATGTCGGCGCATACATGATCATACTTTATCTTGGTTATAAACTCGGGCTGCACTTTTTTGACAAACCTACTATCGATTGGGCAAAAATGCTTGCGGCGCAAACGCCTGAACAAATGCAAAAATTCGTAAACACGCTTACACTTTCACAAATAAAACTTTTAAACATATGGTTTTTATATATCGGCGGAATTTCAATTTTGTATACATATTTGACAATGTTTTTATTTCCGGCAGTAATCTATGATTCTAAAAATCCGTTTGTTGCTTTTTGGATTAATCTAAAATTCCTGTTCAAAAATTTCACAGGTACACTGGGTATACTAATATTCCTCGCCGCACTCAACATGTTTATATCAATATTGAGTGCAATATTGAGTATAAATGTTATTTTATCAATAATCGGACTTGTAATCACATTTTATTTTATGACATACTGTCTGGTATTAATATTCTTGTATTATGACGAAAAAAGATAAAGTTATAGCACTGGTAGGACCGACCGCATCCGGAAAAACATCTTTAGCGGTAATGATTGCCAAGAAGTTGAACACACAGATCATCTCGGCAGACTCAAGGCAGATTTATAAAGAATTCAATATAGCCGCAGCAAAACCGACAAACGAAGAACAATCAGGCATAAAACACCACCTGATAGATATAGTCACACCTGATGAAGAATATACCGTGGCGAATTTTGCTCAGGATGCAAAAAAAATAATAAAAAATCTCACCGCAGAAAAAAAAATTCCAATAATAGCAGGCGGCACAGGGCTTTATTTCAGAACATTATTACAGGATTTTGACATCCCCAAAGTTGCACCGGACAAGGAACTTCGAAACGAACTCAAGCAAATTGCAGAAAAACAAGGTACACAAAAATTATACGAAATGCTTTGCGAGTTAGACATTGAAACGGCAAAAAAAATCCATCCGAATAATACAGTAAAGATTATTCGTGCAATAGAAGTAACAAAAAAACTAAACCAACCAATGTCACAAGCTCAAAAAAGAAAAGAACCCGAATATGAAACATTATGGATAGGTTTAAATGCCGAAAACAGGCAGTTTTTGTATGATAGAATAAACCATCGTGTAGACGCTATGATTGAAAACGGTCTGGAAGCCGAAGCGAAATATCTTTTTGAAAAATACGGTAATCTTAAAATTTTAATGAATACAATCGGCTACGAAGAGTTTTTCGAATATTTTCAAGGCGAAAAAACTTTCACACAAACAATCTCGCTAATTAAACAAAACACTCGCAGATATGCAAAACGCCAACTAACATGGTTCAGACAAAATTCTGAAATAAACTGGTTTGATATAGAAACAGAAAAAGATATTTTTCAAAAAGTACTCGAAAAAACACTTCTGTTTAAAGACTCATAGTTGAAATAGATTTCAAGTTCTTATCAGGAATTTTTTTCATGGGAAGCCGGAACCAAAAAGTGGAACCCTCATTTTCTTTTGAATCAAAATTTATCTCCCCGTTGTGCGAGTCAATAACTTTTTTGCAAACAGCTAACCCGACCCCATACCCTTCACGACGTTTTGCAAAACTATCAGAGCCTTGAGAAAAGAATTTAAATAATTTACCTTTATTTTCTTCTTTAATACCCTCACCGTCATCTTTTATCTCAAAATTAAACCAGCCGTCACGGCAAAAAGTTGTTATTTCAATCAATCCGTTATTTTTGACGAATTTAATAGCATTACTGATTAAGTTATAGATAACCTGACGAAATCTTTTCATATCAGCACAGATGGGAAGCTCGTTCAAAGAGGTTTTAAGCCGGATATTTTTGCTCATAATTTCAGATTCATGCATAGCAAGCACCTCAAAAATAACCCCCTTCGGACTAAACTCTTCATAAACCAGCTCAAGTTGTCCGGATTGAGCCCTGGCCATCTCGATTATGTCGGCAATCAGGTTAGACATATGGTGAGTACTTATACTAATATTGTTTAAATACTTTAGAGCAATCTCCTTATCCGCAATTGCTCCGTCTCTTAACAGGTTTGTAAATCCAATGATTGTATTCAAAGGATTTTTAAATTCATGCGACATACTCGCAATAAATTCGAGTTTGTCCTTGTCTTTTTGCTCTAAAATTGAATACAAATTTGCATTCATAATAGCAAAAGCAATATTATCAGCAACAAGAGTTAAAATATCCCTGCTCTCTTTATCAACGGGACAATCCTTATTATAAACGTATATAGCCCCCAAAAATTGTTTTTTGTTGACCAGAGGTATGGAATAAAAATATTCTTTCAGATTGTCATTGAAGAGTTTTAGCTTGTCCTCAAATCCGTAATCAATTTTTTCGAGTTTTTGATTACAAGTATCAATATGTTTTTGCAAATAACCAAGAGCCTCAAAACACTGTTCTGTATAGTTTAGTACAAATTTTTCCAAATTCTCATCGTAAACACAAATTCCGCAAAAAGTTATATTCAACATATGCTTCAACTCTTCAATAACAATCTTGTACATAGAAGCAGAGACAATGGATGAGGTGATTTCTCGGGTAATTTTATTTACAATACACCACCTCTCCTGGTTTTGAATAAACTTATTAACATACAATTCCAGATCTTTTTGCAGATCGAAATTAGCAGACTTTTCGACAAAAATGTTCTCAAAAACATTCTTGAATTTCTTCAAAAATTCTTCGGCATCGTTCATTATTTTTTAGCCCATCGCAGTTAAAATAATTCGATTTAACTCAAATCAAATCCAGACCAATTTAGCAAAAACAAGATAAAAAAAATTTATGTATTTACAGTTTAGGTTAATAAGCATAATTTGATAAAAAAAAATCCTTAATGTATAATCCATGCATTATGAAAAAGCAAAAAGGAAAATTATTTGTAATATCGGGCTCATCCGGAGTAGGCAAAGGAACGTTATTGAAGCTGTTACTGGAGCAAAACCCGAACATAAACCTCTCGATCTCAGCAACAACAAGACATCCCAGACGCGGAGAAATTGACGGAGTAAATTATTTTTTTACAAATGAAGAAGATTTTTTGAATGCCGTAGCCAATAACGAATTTCTGGAATGGGCAGAATTCAACGGAAATTTTTACGGAACAAAACAGGCCTACGTCGAAAAGACACTCGCAAAGGGTGAAGATCTAATTCTTGAAATTGAAACTAAAGGCGCATTGCAAATCAAACAAAAACTTCCGGATGCAATACTGATTTTTATACTGCCGCCATCAATTGAAGAACTTGAAAACCGGCTAAGAGGAAGGAACACAGAAGACGAAACCGCCATCCAAAACAGACTTAAAGAGGCATTTCGAGAAATTGAATGTTCAAAGGATTATGATTACAGAATAGTGAACGATAACCTTGAAAAAGCACTCACAGAACTGCAAGCCATAATCTCGTCAAAATAGAATTTAAGCCGTCTGAGCCATACTTTACTGTAAAAGCCAGCGACCGATTGCAAAGTTAAGACCATCACCGCCAACAGCAGGCGCAGAACAGATTCAGTGCGTAACGATATTATGCATCAAAACTCAAGAAAAGAAATCAAAAGTAACTAATCTGACAAAACATTCAATTTTCGACAAATTATGACTTTGGATTGGTTAAATATTTTGATACAATTTGACAAAATCCAAATAAAAAGCGAAAATAGTAACAAATTGTAAACTACATGTGATAATTAAGTAAATTTAGAAATTGAGCTTACTTTATATCAATGTGAAAGTTATAAAATCCAAAACAGGTGGGGTTGATATGTTTAATCTAAAAAATTTGAAAATAGTAAAAGAGCTGAAATCCATCAAGCCAAAACTAAAATGGCTAATGTTTTCTCAGATTCAGGATTATAAAATCAACTCAAAATACATAGACATGCTATGCAACGATGATGACACAGAAACCGGCAACGACAGACTGGAAGATATTGTCAGAGAATCGTTAATAAAAGAATTTTCACCGGAAATTACGAAAATGAAATCATACGAATTTCTGGTTGATGCTGTTGTTCATAACTTAAAGAAAAAACAGCTTGCAGAATTTGATGACAACGAAGAAATTTCTTAGTTTGTGTCAAAAGATTTACCTGTTTCAAATAGTGTTCCATTCGGATGATTTTATGCAAATTTTTTAGTATAATTTTTTTGCAATGAATGTTTTAAAAAAGATAAACTTTTATACTGCGCTTTTATGTGCAAAGTCAGTAAACAAGGTGCTGCATATATTTCGCAGAGCAGGAACTTCCTTACCTGGGGTTGTTGCATTAAAATTGCAGGGTGATTTCATATCTTTTGTAAACTACTACTGCAAAAAAAATATAATCACCATAACCGGAACCAACGGGAAGACGACAACAGCGGGACTGATTGCGCACATATTAAAAACAGCAAATTCAAAAGTGTTGCACAACGAAAAGGGAGCGAACATGCTCTCAGGCATTGCAAGTTCACTGGCAGTTAACTACAAGCCATTTACAAAATTCGATTACGCAGTATTAGAATCTGATGAAGCATATTTGACGAAATTATACGACTATCTGAGCGCAAATTATTTGCTGGTAACGAACCTTTTCAGAGATCAACTGGACAGATACGGAGAGCTTGATACAACGGCAAAAAAAATAGAAGAAGCAATCAAAAAAAATCCAAAACTAAAAGTCATCTTGAACGCAGACGACCCCATGCTAAGCGAACTTGGAGAGGGGAATGAAAAAATTTTTTACGGTTTTGAAGATATAGAGTACAAAGACCAATCAACCGCCTCGCAAAGTCCGATGGAAGCGGTGATGTGCAAATGTAAAACAGCCCTGTCTTATATAAAACGTTTTTATGCGCACATAGGACAATATTTTTGCAAAAACTGCCGCAACGAACATCCGACACCAAAATATAAAGCGAAAGCATTAATATATTCAGATTATTCAGAAATAATCTTGTACAAGAACAATCAGGAACTAAAATTCACAACAAATCTGGTCGGAGCATACAACGCCTACAATGTATTGTCAGCACTCGCCCTGACAATGGAATTAGGGATAGACAACAACACAATCCAACTTGCACTGGACAGCTACAAACCGGCATTTGGCAGAGCACAACGAATGAAAATATCAGACAGAAACATCCTCGTACAACTGATAAAAAATCCGACCGGAGCGTCTGAGGTTCTGAGAACAGTCAATGCCGCCGAAAATAAAAAACTTTTGATTATAATAAATGACAAATACGCAGATGGCAGAGATGTTTCATGGTTGTGGGACGCCGATTTTGAAATATTAAAAAATTACGGGAACGAAATTGTAGTATCGGGCACACGTGCCTATGATATGGCAGCACGTCTAAAATATGCAGGTTTTTCAAAAGATAAAATTAAGATTATCCCGAAAATAAAAGAATCGATAAACTATTCTCTGGATACAATACCAAAAGACTCGCAATTTTTAATCATGCCTACCTACACAGCACTTCTTGAGATGCAAAAAATATTCAACAAACAATAATCAAAAGCCTGCGCAATCTGAAAATCAAATTTATAAAAATAACCCCAAAACTGTAAATTCAATTAACAATTAAAGTCCCTTGTGGCTCTTAATTCTAACACCGTCAACTTCGTGTACATTTTCGATTGCAATAAAAGCCTTTTCATCAATAGACTTGACGGTTTGTTTCAGTTTAGCAATTTCAAGCCTGTTAATAACGCAATAAATAATCTCTTTTTCCTGTTTGGAATACCCGCCTCTGCCGGCAAAATAAGTTATACTGGTATCGAACTGATCCATAATTGCCTGACCGATTTCTTTAGAAAGGTCAGAAATAACAAAAATAGACTTAGATTCGTTCAACCCTTCAATAACAATATCTATAACCCGATAAGCAATAAAATAAGTAAGAATAGAATACATAGCACTCTGCCAGCTGTCAAAAACGATTCCGGCAGCCAAGAATATAAAAAGGTTAAAGAACATAATCACTTCACCGACAGAAAAAACGATTTTTCGAGCCATAGTAATAGCAATAATCTCAGTACCGTCGGTAGAAGCATTGCTTCTTAAAATCAAACCGACACCGGTGCCGAGAATAACCCCCCCGAATATACAAGCCAAAAAAGGATCCGAAACATGTTTACCCTGCATCCATACAGGTATCATCTGAATGGCAATAGAGAGCATAGAAACTGCATAAAACGTAGAAAAGACAAACAACTTACCCATTTTTTTCCAGGCAAGAAAAATAAAAGGCAGGTTTAAAACAAAAGTAAACATACCAAGCGGCAAGAGTGTTTTATAATGAGCCATAATCGAAATACCGATAATCCCGCCGTCAATAATTCTGTTCGGAACCAAAAAGCATTCGATGGCAAACGCCGCAATAAATGCCCCCAACGTCATTGTAACTATGTTTATCAACAACTTCTTCATAAAAAGAATATAACAAATTACCCTCACATTAGCAATAATACATATAACCCAATTGCTATAAAGAGAGAGAATTGAATCATTTTATTTAACCGAAAAAAATATATTAAAACGCTAAAGACTATTATTTACAAAACATATTTGATATAAAATTAAATTATGAAGAAAAAAAGTTTACTATCGAAAATTTTGTACGCAATAACATTTACAATATGCGTATTTGCGGGAGTCAGTGCATTTTCATTTTGCAATACCCTAAAATTTGCACACATCTCAGATGTGCATCTGTCAGACAAAAATGTTAATACAAGCTACAAACTACTTGCAGACTCATATGAATTATTTGACGATGAGTTAAAGCAGATCAAAAAAGTGAAAGGGCTTGATTTTGTATTTGTAACAGGCGACATGACAGACAAGCCCAGACAAAAGCTGATTGAAGATTTTGAAACCGGAATGAACACACTAAAAACTCCGTGGTACTGTGCATTTGGCAACCATGACATATCAATAGGCGGACCGATTTCAAAAGAGAAGTATCTTGAAATTTTACAGAAAAACAATAAGAATTTTGTATTTGATAAACCTTACTACTCATTTACACCGAAAAAAG
>CASEVT010000021.1 GCA_949291445.1 uncultured bacterium
AAATCTTAATATTGATTACAAAGAACGTTCTACCAAAAATCTTTCGTTTGGTCACAGGCTTGTTGTTACAACCGGATATCAGTCTGAACTTAGTAAAAAAACTGTCAATGATTATTTTAATTGCAAAGTTCATGAATGCAGAAAGACAGCTAATCTGCCGTTGAAATATGACTATACGATTGTTGCTCTTGGTGAGGGTAATGGCTCAAGATTAAGACCTATAAGTGATTCTTACTACCTATATGATGGCAGATATCGCAATAAAGTTTCAACAACATACCCGAATAACGCAGCATCGCTCGTTGAAATTTCCGCATTAAGACCTGCGGCGTTGCTTGGTGTAAGAAAACCGGATTTGAGCTTTGTTTCTAATAATAGCAACATCTCTTTAGGTACGGCGGGAATAATTATAAAAGGATTAAGATCTGCTCAAATACCCACTAATAAGCCTCTTGTTGTGATGACAAGTGATACTTTTCATAACATTGATTTAAATAGGGCGTTATATGAACATGAGAAGTTTGGTAATTCGGGTGTAACGATTGTTGCGGCAAAAGTGCCGCGTGCAAAAATGTTGAATAAGGCTCCCATTGGTGTAAATGCCCATGGCGAGGTTTTGAAGTTATATGACAACATTAATAAAGAAAATTATGCTTCTATACTAAATAATCTCAAGTCTGTTGATGATGAATATTACGTTTCAACCGGTATTTTGATCCTATCTCCAGAAGTCCTTGAACTTATGCGAAGTTATGGAAATAAAAATGGATATGCTGATTTAACAGATTTTATTGGTTTCACTTATAACTTGCTAGTAAATAAGAGTGAAAATATTGAAGAAAAGTATAATATAAAAAATAATCACCCGTACTTGCCTATATATAAGTACACGCACGCAGGTAAACCACGTGATATTGTTGATGCAGACGGCAATGTTTTAAAAATGCATGTCGTTCAGGCTAAGGATCAGCTCAATAATAAACCTGTAATATTCGATGCAGGAAGCGTTGAGGGGTATGTTGGTGCAGTAAGATATGTTGCGGAAAATGAACAGATCAACGGTGTTGATGAACGATTCACTTACACTGTAAAAGATTCAGTTGAAAATTCCGGCATAATCTATATAAATCCGGAATCCAAGCAACTTTTAGAACTCTTCAAGTCAAAATATGGCATTGACAGTATTGAAGGTAATGTTGTTGTAGTATCCCGTCAAGAAGCAAAGACTTCGAAAACGATAAATGATTTTGCTCATAATAAGGATATACTGGATTTGTATGCAAAAACTTCCGATACCGGGTCAGCAATTTCTTATGTAAAAGAAATATTGAAATCAGATCCGGGTAATAAAATGAGAGAACTTGTTGCTGATTACGGACTCGGTGAATTTCTTAATTGGTATATGAGTCCGGACGGGTATTTGGGTGCTTATGAAAAATATATTAAGGAGCTTTATCAAAATTGTGATTCAGTCGAATGCCTGTTGAAAGTTTCACCCAATTGGGCACCCTGGATGCTTGAAAAGAAGGCTTGGGACATTGATCATTCTGAGTATAAGAATGCTGACGTTAGTTTGAAAAATAAGCTATATAACCAATCTTTGGGCGATGGTTTTGAGTACAAGTTTAGCCTTGGTTCTACTGAGTCCGCAAAAATACTTCAAAATGAATTTTCCGGACTTATCTATGATATTAAAACAAGGTTGCCGGAACGACATACATACAATTTTGCCAATTCAACAGTAAACATTAAACGCCTGAAGGGCGGCGAATTGAACGACAAATTTGTTTATTTGCTCGACAATGGTGAGGACAAATTTATTTTAAAACTTGACAGAATTAATGCTGAAGATGCCTATAGTATCAATAATAGAGTATTTAGCAGATATGAGAAAAAAGCAGTTAGAAAAAATAAACATCTTATGCCCGATTCATTATATCTGGATGCTTGCATGTCAAAATATCTGGAATTAAACGGCTGTAAGTGTATTCCTAAACTTTATTATTATGATTACAGAGAAAACGCTGCTCTTTATGAATATGTTCAGGGCAAAAGTGAAGATTTATTCC
The DNA here is from genome assembly GCA_949291445.1 of uncultured bacterium. GTDB lineage: Bacteria > Cyanobacteriota > Vampirovibrionia > Gastranaerophilales > Gastranaerophilaceae > Spyradomonas. The sequence continues at coordinate 2,070 of CASEVT010000021.1, forward strand.
AAAAAGGGGAGCTTAATGATGAACAAGAATCTCTCATTTGCCAAAGAGAACTGTATAAAGAACTTAGCACTCTTGGTATCTACATCAATGACCGCTCGCTCAGAAATATTCTGAAGGACTATGATGATAAAGAAAAGCTTATTGATTTAGGACATGCTGATTTTATTATGCCGTTCAAACCTGCAGTAAAAGATTATCAAATTGAATTGCCTAACGCCTGCGGCGCAGATATAAGGGGTATTTTTGCTTCGATTTTTGCTTCTCTGTCTAACAACATATAAGGACTAGACAAATAATTTTTTTTATGTATTAATGTTGTAGTATAATTCTAATTCACCTAAGAAAATCATGAGAATAAGAAAGTATCAAAAACGTTGTTTCTATACAAACTCGAAGGCTTTACATCTTAGCGATGCAACGTTTCTGTTGCGCAACATTATTTGAGTAAGGTCTTCTAGCAGTTTAGAAGGCTTTTTTGTTACAAAAATTTAAGGTTATTCTACAATTCCGGCACATTTTAAAATTTAGGTACATTAAAAATAATAAATTATGAAGGAAATGATAATTATGAAAAATATCCGACGAAATACACAAGGTAAGGCGAATGCTCAAATTGTATTAGTTATGAATTTAGTTTGGGGTCTATAATCCTAAAACTTGTGTAAAGGAAGAAAAATGTCACTAAAAATTATATCCATATTTGGAGATCATTCATCACTAGCACCATTATTTGCAAAAGACGTTACCAACAGCCTTGGAATGACAGCCTTTTCTTATGATGCAGGCGGCAAAATAGAGGCTAAAGATAAATCAATTGATGAGTTTGGAACTCAATTTATCTGGATCGGTGGGCTTCCAATTTATAAGTGGGGTTACAATAAGACAGCTTATAAATTTGCAAAACTTAATCCCAACGTCGATATCAGACTTATTAGAGATAAAGATCAGTATGCAGTTGCTTCTAAGTATGCAAAAGAGTACTCTGATAAGCTGAAAAGAGCTGATATCTTTAAGGATCTTACAGATGCAGGAAAAAATTCAAAACTCTTTAGAAATCTGTTTCTGGGTAAATTTGCCACTGCAACCACACTAACACTTGCATCATTCTTTACACTCGTTAAAGTTAAACAAGAATATACTAAAAAGCAAGTTGAAAAAGAATTTTGGGCAAAGAAAGCTAAAGAAGGATTTTATAAAAACAATCTTTCAAACAGCACTGCCTTTAAAGGGTTTATGACAGACAGTTTAGTCCAAAGCAAATCCTTGAAAAATAATTCTGCTCAAAATACCGGTAAAACTAATACTATTCCTTCGTTTAAGGGTATTCCGGCCGGTATGGCTGCATTTTTTGAAAGTTTTATGTTTGATCCTGTGAAAAATCTGTTTATCGTTGATGCAGGCATTACAGGTGAAAGACTCGCCAGTTCCAGAACAAAATCCGAGTTTTATGAGTATGCTATTAAGGAATTTAGCTTGCTATTCCTCATGTATGTTGCAGGAAGATATATTCAAAGAGGGATTGAAAAGATTTCAGAAAAATTCTTTAAAAAGCCAATAGATTTGCATGCCGAGTTTTTGGCATCTGATGAACTAAAAAGTTCTATCAAAACAGGTTCTGTCAATAAAGATGTTGCTGCTTTTGAATCAGCAGCAACAAACAATAAGAACATTTATGAATTTATGTATGCAAAAGAAAATGCGGATAATATCGTTGTTAAAGCGGCGAAAAAATCCGGCATACTATCTACTTTGAAGAATAACGCTGGTAAAGATACAGGACTGGTTAATCCGCACCAGTATATAGATCCTAAGAACATGAAAAAACTTGCTGCTGATATTAAAAAGCTTGCGGACAGCTTTAGTCTGTCTGGTGAAAATATTGACCAATTTTTGAAGAAGACAACTAAGTTAAAAATAGCATCTGTCCTTGCGAATGTTGGTGTATCTTGCTTATTCCTCGGTTTGATTGTTCCGATGCTAATGCTGAAATATAGAGAAAAACAAACCGGAAACAGAGAATTTCACGTTCAAAGAGAGATTCAACAAAATCTTGAAAACAATTTCAAAGCCAGAATCTCAACTAACTGATAGCAGGTTGTTCGTTATCATTGGATGAATATGTTGGCATACCGGCAGGCCTGTAGGCTTGAGGATAATAATAATCTTCCTTAAATCCCAATCTGCGGTACATTTTTAGTGCTGGATAATTATCTGTTTCTGTACTTGCATTTACTTCATCTAACGACATTTGCTTGACAGCGAGTAGATTTTTTACAGTATTGTGCAGCATAATCTCACCCAGACCCTTGTAGCAATGTTCCTGAATTAATCCAATGATTGGAACATTCGCAATTTTGCCTGCTGTAATATTTGCAAAGCACACCCCTACGGGTTTTTTGTTAAATAGTATAACAGACGTACACTCCGGCAAGAATGTCCCGTAAATTTCTTGAGTTATTTTTTCAACAATATCTCTGGAACCGTCAATCGAAGCGAATCTTGGATCAAATTTTGCATCGGCAGTTTCTTTGAAAGAAGAATATACTACATTAACTATCTCATCTAAATACTCGTTTTTCCAACCGGTAAGCTCATATTCAGGTTGTAGAAAAGGAGGTCTAAATTTTGAAAAAGTTTCAATCGAATTTGGATTTTTAAAATTAAAGCGCAAAACAGCCACAGCTACCATTTTAAAACCGTAATTGGCAATATCAGGGACAAATGTTTCCTGGCTGCCGAGCATAGGGTAGGTTGTCACTTTTTTCGCAAGCAGGTCACTCTCAAGCTCAAAAAACTTTTCGAGCAGTAACTTTCTTTTCAGATTAATATTTTCCTCACCTAAACAGTGAATAATATTTAACTCAAGCGACTCACTAATCTCTGTTGTATATACCATGAATGCAGTGGGGATTTCATCTTCCAAAAGAACAATACAATTAATAAAACCGTCATTCACGTAGTCAATAAATTCTTCGTACTCAAGAGGTTGCAACTCAAACTTATAATCAGAAAAAGACCTGTTTTTAAAGTCATCATAAACACCTTTGAATACTTTTTTGTATTCATCAGAATATTTTTGAACTTTGTATAAAAGTATATTACCCATTAACTATTCACTCCGCATGCATAATTTTATCTGATTTTGAGGATATATTCAAGTTATTCACATTAACAGATTGGGAGTCTGTGGACAATTTTTGCAGATCAATCATATGATGCATTTTGCTAACTTTTGTGCAGAGATATTTTTTATTGTATTTAGTAAATTCTGACTCGACTTTAACCCGTTCAACAATTTGTAAACCATACCCCTCAAGTCCGACGATTTTCAATGGATTATTGGTTATGAGCTTGAATTTAGTGAAGCCCAAATCGAGTAAAATTTGTGCACCATCACCGTAATCGCGCAAATCAGAATTGAACCCGAGTGAAATATTAGCTTCAACAGTGTCTTCACCTTTATCTTGCAGCGCGTAAGCCTTTATTTTATTGACAATACCTATCCCTCTGCCTTCATGGTTTAACAGGTAGACAACTGCGCCTTTACCGTATTGCTGAATCATTTTCATAGAGTTTTCAAGCTGACTGTTACAATCACATCTAAGACTGTGAAAAGTGTCACCGGTAAGGCAGATGCTGTGCATTCTGACAAGCGGAATTTTATCAGAACCATCATCTTTAAGTAAGGCAACATGTTCTTGACCGTTTAGAGCGTGGCGATAACCTATTAACCTAAATTCACCAAATTTTGTAGGAAGGTTGACTTCTGCCTCTCTGATCATTAAGCGTTCATTTCTAAGGCGATATGCAATCAGTTGCGCAACAGTAACAAACTTAATGTTATGTTTATCGGCAAATTTTCTTAAGTCGTCTCTGCGAGCCATAGAACCGTCGGAATTAACAATTTCACAGCACACAGCTGCATCTGTAAGTCCGGCAAGTTTGCACAGATCAATTGATGCTTCAGTATGCCCGACTCGTTCAAGTACACCGCCATTTTTAGCAATTAAAGGAAATACATGTCCGGGTTGTCTTAGATCAGAAGGTAATGTGGAATCTTTTGCCAATAGCCCAATTGTAATTGCACGGTCAAAAGCAGAAACACCAGTCGTTACGCCAAATTTAGGATCAGCATCAATACTTTGTGTAAATGCCGTACCTTTCACATCAGTGTTATTTTTTACCATTGATGCAAGTCCCAACTTTTTAGCTCTTTGTGCAGATATTGGAGCACAAACAATCCCCTTTGCTTCTGTCATCATAAAATTAATATTCTGTGGAGTGGCAAACTCTGCCGCACAAATCA
>CASEVT010000022.1 GCA_949291445.1 uncultured bacterium
CCTTCAAATGCATATTTCTATCATCAAAGTACTTTTGAAAAGCATTGGCGACTTTGTGAATATCAACGTCGGGAGAAAACGAAATATCAAACCTGAAATTTTCATCCGCAACAAACGCTGCAATGTTTTTTGATCTACCTGAATATAGCTTTCTTATAGCGTATTCCAAAGAATCCTGCCCATAATCGGCTTCACATTTGTTAACTTTTGTATCGATAATTAATACATTTTTCACTTGGGATTTTAAAATATTTTTCAAATCCGTAACAATTTGTTTTCTGTCTGAAAAATTACAATTACTCTTTATCGCCAAATTTCGATTATCATCAAGAACCCACTCTCCGTCACTATTTCGCAAGTATTTATCATTGCCGTTACTGGTTATAAGAGTTTGAGGTTTATAATAATCAAGATTCTTTTCAATAATTTTGTTCTCAATATAATCGTACTCTGGCTTTGTACGACCTGTAGTTAGTGTAAAAGAGAGCTCTTTCTTGCCGTTAGAAATGAATTTTTTAAATTTGGAATACAAATCACAGAAACGTTCACGTTGATATCGGTCATTAATAAACATATCACCGGAACACACATCATAGTGAGCATAGGGCATATAAGTTCCGTCAAAATCAGAATATATGGAAGTGTGACCTGATTTAAAATTCACAAAAGAGCTTGCAGAAGCTGCATTTACAGAAAATATTCGCATACATAACCTCGATACTTTTATAAAACAATACCTAAAAAAAATTTTTTATGTTAATTATCCATGTGAAGAACTTGAAATTTTTACAAATTGTTACTATTATAATAGTAAATTATTGTTTTAACGTATCGCAGGGGGTTTTTTGTATGGTGAAAAGTATATCGGGATATACCCATCATTCAGGCATATATCAACAGAAAAACAATTTCAAAGTTTCCACGATACCGATTTTTACAAAAAATGACACATTTAATCATTCAGTCTCATTCAAAGCTCAGTATGAAAAATCAGATGCGCTGAGACTTATTAATCAAGCACAGGGTAACAATCTCGCCCCCGACGGAAAAGGTTGGCAATGTGCATTTTTTAAGATGTCAGACGACATAGGTATTAAAATCCCATCCCCATACAACGCAAACCCAAACCCTGATCATAACGGATTAAATAATATAAAAGAATTTTACGTTTTAAACAAACTTCAATCAATAAATCCGGAACTGGCTCCAAAGCCGATAGACTTAATACAGCAGGACAATAAAAATTATCTGGTAATAGAAACAGTCAAAGGCATTCACCCGCATGGCGGAAACTTTACACCGGAACAAATAGACAATCTGATGGAAAAAGCCTTTCAAATGGATATCCACGGGATAGTAAACAATGATTTACAAAACGGAAATATATTTCTTCAAAAAGACAACACAGTAAAATTTATCGATTTTGGTTCAAGTAATATTTTGCTAAATGACGGATCTTATTTATCAACAGATGCAGCACCGTTAAATTATTTTGACAAATACGGTTTCTTCCATCAAAACACAAACAGCCCCACCGAAAACAAATTTCTCGCAACATTTTATAGCGAAACCCCGCTGTACGATATGAAGAATAATTCTGAAAACCCATATCTTAAAATTAAATCAAACATCTCAAACTTCGAACACAGATCGCTGTACGACTATATGACAAGTGAGAAAGAAGAAGATCCAATAAAATTTTTCACGAATTACCTAAAATCAAAAGCAAAAAATTATCACGCAAAAATGGAAACTTACCTTGAAGGTCTAAATGTTTCTAAAGAGACACCGGAACAATACCACGCAGTAAAAGAAGCAATCGACACAGAAAAACTTTTTCAAGAAATTTTTGAAAATCCGGATGAAAAAATACTCAAGACTGAACTCGGTAAAATTCAAATTAAATGGCTAATAAATTCACAAGATAGCTACATGAAAGCACCCAGTGCATACAAAGATTTTATAAAACAAACACAAAAATACCTCGAAGCATCTGATTTTAGACACAAAGAATATTTTCAAAATACTATAAATTATCTTACAGATATGATTAACGAAATACCACATTTGAAAAACGGTGAAACAAAACCACTTTTGGATTCTGAAAACATACTCAAAAAATTGTTCAAAAGTGCTACGGAAACAGCACTTGAAGAAGTTAAAAACAGTGAAATTATCAAATTAAAACCGAGAAACAAAAAAATATTTTATATTCTCGGCTCAATAACAGCTGCCGGAACGGGAGTCGGGTCATATATGTACAACAGAAAACCCGTGCCCAAACCGCCACAAATTGTTATAAGAGCATAACCGGTCATAGCTGTCCGGCTAATATATAAATTTAAACAAAAATAATAACATTTTCTTATGAAAGTGTTATTTAGATACAGGTTGCTGTTTATATTAATATTAGTACTAATTTCAGCGTGTTTAACAAGCATATACAAATATTACGCATACAAACACGTAATCATAGAATTTAAGGAAATGCGTCCATTACACGGTCATCCGCCGGTATACTACAAAGGCATAAAGATAGGGCGGGTAGAAAAGACCTCACACAATGATACCTTTACCCGTTCACTGGTAAAAATAAATTTGCACCCCAAAGATATTAAACTGCCGCAAAATACCGGTGCACTGTTAAAGAAAGATAAAAAGAGAGAGCTTGAATATGACTATATAGAACTGGTTTACCCGAAGAATCCATCAAGAGTATGGCTCCAAAATAACGACAAAATAAAGGGTAAAACTACCGTGGATGTTAAAACATATCTTGCAAATCAAGATCCCGATACACTTGAAGACATAAACACAAGCATCTCAAAAACTATAGAAGATCTGGACACGACAATTAATGCACTGGGCGATTTATTTGTAATACTGGAAGAGACAGTACAAGAAAACAGAACGAACTTAAAAACTACAAGCACAAATCTTGCATCAACGAGCAAAAACATAAATAAGGCGACCGCAAAAATAGAACAAGCATTGAAGCAGGATGAACTTGACAATACACTCAGCAATATAGCCGTAACAACACAAAACCTCGAAAATTTAACGGGGAACCTGGAAGAAATAATCCAAGATACCGGAACAACAATGCCGACAATAGAAAACATAATAAAAAACAGCAACTTACTTTTCGAGAACCTAAACAGTATAACTTGTGCAGTCAAAAGAGCATTAGAAAAGCCTTTCGGGGGATTCAGGATACTGTTTGGAAGAAGTATTAATGAAAAATACTGAATCTGTATTAACTATTATTAAGAATTAACTTGATTATTGGATATCCTTGTGTTTTGATAAAGTAAAGACAAAAAAAACAGGAGAGATGACCGAATGGTTAAAATCAGATTAAGAAGAATGGGTTATAAAAAGAACCCGCTTTATAGAATCGTTGTTATAAATGACGTTCAAAAAAGAGAAGGTGCCCCCATAGCAGAGTTGGGTCACTATAACCCGAAAACAAAAGAAATGAAAATGAACAAAGAACTTGCTTTGGATTGGATTTCGAAAGGTGCAAAACCGTCCGAAACAGTTGCATATCTTATTAAAAATTGCGACGATGAAGGAAAATTGGTTTACAAACAAAAAACCGAAAAGAAATTATCTAAAAAAGCATTAGCGAAGCTTGAAGCGGAAAAAGAAGCTCAAGCGCAAGCAGAAGCAGAAGCGAAAGCGGCCGCTGAACAACCTTCTGAAGAAGTGGCAGCGGAGGCTACAGCTGAAGCATAATAAGTTTAAACAGGGGAAAGAACACTTATTAAACCACTTTTTTATAAAGTGGTTTTTTTTTATAAAATTTGACAGAAAATCAGATATAAGGGATTATAGTTTAATGAAGAAAATTCTTGCTGTTTTACCGAATAGCATAGCAGGCAGCTTAATAATACGGGGTTTTGCATCCGGATTTAGAGCAAATGGTTTCTATGTTTTAGAGAAAGATTTTCGCGAACTAACCGCGCAAGAGGTTTCATTGTTCAAGCCGGATATGATTTTTGGATACGACTATGGTTTTTTAATGTCAGATGATACGGAATTGCGCAGCCTTATAAAGAGTAATGAGGCAAAGTGGCAACTGGTCCATTATTTTGCCGATGAACCCGACGGAAAATACGCTTATGTCAACAGATCTGAATTGTACGAAGAGTACAAATCTATGAAAACCAAAACATTCATCTGGGACAGAGATTTTTTAGCGCAAATTGACGGTGCAAACTACTTACCGCTTGGGGTCAATACAAAAGCATATCGTATAGAGCCTGTTGAAAAGGAGTATGCAATATCGTTTGTCGGACGACCGTTAAGTGACAAGCGGCAAAAGATTTTGGCAGAACTAATAAGACAATTTGGACAGAAGTTAAACATTTTTTCATATGAAAAACATTTTTTACAAAGTCTTGATGATATGAAAAACAAAATGCTTTTAAACGAAAAAGAAATGGATACATACAAAAGTGCATATCGAGGGTATTTATGTACAGAAAAAGATTTAGCAAGAGTTTACCAAAGCTCCATAATAAACGTTAACATAACATTACAAGGCAAAACCAGCTTAAATTACAGAGTTTTTGAAGTTCCGGCAAGTTATGGATTTTTAGTAACAGACCATACAGAAGATCTGGAACGCAACTTTGTTATATCGAGAGAACTTGAATCATACAAAGACATACCGGAGTTAATTGATAAAATAAAGTTTTATTTAAAAAACCAATATATAGCAGAAAAAATTGCAATAAACGGATTTTCAAAAGTTGCAAAAAAGCATTCCTACACCGCACGAGCGGATATGCTCTTACGAGCGTGCGGGCTAAAACAATAAAAATTAAATTAAATAAAGTAAAAAATAGAAATTATACGGAGACGAAAAATGGCAGAAAGATCGAAAATAAATATAAAAGCAGCAGACAAATTGTTAAAATTGCCGAAGTACATATTTGCGGAACTGGACGAATGGAAAGAAGAAGCAAGAAGGAAGGGAATTGACCTGATAGATCTGGGTATAGGCAACCCTGACGGAGCAACACCGCGACCGGTAGTTGAAGCTGCATTGGAATCGATTCAAGATCCTAAAAGTCACGGTTATCCGAGTTTTCGAGGGAAAATAGAGTTTCGACAGGCAATAGCCGATTGGATGAAACGCAGATACAACGTAACAATAGATCCGTACACGGAAGTACAAACACTAATCGGAGAAAAAGAGGGACTGGCTAATGTCGCAATGGCATTTACGAATCCGGGGGATATAAATATAGTACCGGATCCATATTATCCGGTACTCTCCAGAGGTACGTGGATTGCGAGCGGCGAAGTTTTTCATATCAAACTAAAAAAAGAAAACAACTTTTTACCTGACCTAAACGAAATACCGGAAGAAATAGCTCAAAAAGCAAAAATATTTTTCATAAACTACCCGAATAACCCGACAGCAGCAATTACCCCGATAGAATTTTTAGAAAAGATAGTAGACTATTGCAGAAAATACAGCATCCTTTTGATATCCGACATGGCATACGGCGAGGTAGTGTTTGACAATTATCGACCCAACAGTATATTTGAAGTAGAGGGAGCAAAAGACGTAGCAATCGAATTTCACTCATTTTCAAAAACATTTAATATGGCAGGCTGGCGGGCAGGATTTGCAATAGGGAAAAAGGAGTTTATAGACATTATTTATGCAATGAAATCAAACATAGATTACGGAACGTCGACACTTGTTCAAGATGCGGCAATAAAAGCACTAACAATGCCCTATGAATACGTGCAAAAGATCATGGATGAATACGATGAAAGACGGGAATTGATCGCAAAAAACATGACAGAACTGGGCTGGGATGTATACAGAACACCGGCAACAATGTATTTTTGGTTAAAAATTCCTAAAGGTTACACCTCAAAAGAATGGTGCAAAATGGTTATGGAAAAAACCGGAGTAGTATTCACTCCCGGCATAGCATTCGGAGAAATGAGCGACGATCATTTTAGATTTTCGATTGTACAGTCCGAATCCAGACTTAAAGAAGCATTCAAAAGAATGCGCGAAGCTGGTATAAGATTTTCTTAAAAAATAATTTTAAATTTCGCTATATTGGTATATGATGGTAAAATAATAACGGAAAGAAAATATTGGAGGCAGCATGTTACAATACATTTTTGCAATACTAATAGGTTACATAGTAGGCTCAGTTCCGACCGGATATTGGATAGTAAAATGGAAAACCGGTCAAGATCTGACAGAAGTAGGCTCCGGCTCTACAGGTGCAACTAACGTCAAGAGAGTGCTGGGAACTAAATGGTTCTTTATTGTAATGCTTTTAGATGCAATTAAGGGCGCTTTAGCAATCTGGCTGGTAATGAATTATGTACCCGGACACAATATTGTATACGGAACACTGCCCGCTGTAGGCGCAATGAGTGCATTAGTCGGTCACTGCAAGTCTGTTTTTGTTAAGTTTAAAGGCGGAAAATCAGTAGCTACATATATAGGAACATTACTGGCAATTTATTGGCCAATTGCGGCAATAGTTGCAGTTATATGGGGAGTACTCACCTACGCAAGCAAATATGTCTCTGTCGGTTCCATCATTGCAGTATCATTATCCCCGCTGCTAATGTACCTTTTTGATCAACAAACGATATACATCCAATACACATCTGTTGCAGCATTGTACATCTTATGGACACACCGTGAAAATATCAAAAGACTCACAAACGGTAACGAAAATAAGGTAAGATAAATGTATAAAGGCATTAAAGTAATCCCCAAAATACCGGTTGACAATAAAGAGATATTATCACTGGTTTACACTCCGGGGGTCGGTTCGTCTTGCTTAAAAATAGAAGAGGAGCCATCATTAGTAACGGTTTTGACGAATAAAATCAATTCCGTTGCAGTAATATCATTCGACTACGAAGAATCACTAAAACGGGCACTATTTCTAAAGAGTACCCTCTTGATAGACGCATATCCGCTTTGTCTTACATCAAACGCAACAAAAGAAGACATACGTCTTGTGGTTGATAATATCGGAATAAACTTTTGCGGTATTGATTTAAGTCTGATAAGTGAAAAAGTTCAAGAGATAGATTTTAATATTGATATACCAATCCTAAAAGGCAGCACTGGCGATATAAAAGCATTTTTTAAGACAATCTCCCGAAATATTTTTATGCTTGACACAACTAAACAACTTAGCGGAGATACGTCAGAAAAATCATTACAACTGCATGAACTTGCCGGCGGAGTAATAGAGACAGAGCTTACGGAAGAAGAGCGAATAAAACCCCTTGCGATAATCTCAGACGGAACATCAGTTCTTGGTTTTGGTGATATCGGAGCAGCCGCATCAATACCGGTTTTGGAAGGTAAAACAGCTTTATATTCAGAATTGGCAGATATTGACGGGATTGTATTGGCACTTAGTACAAAAGTACCGGAAGAAATAATCAAAATAACACAACTTTTAGAAAACTCATTCAGTGGTATTCATCTTGAAGATATAGCAGCACCCGCGTGTTTTAAAATAGAACAAACGCTAATAGAGACCTTAAAAATTCCGGTTTTTCATGATGACCAACATGGCTCAGCGATAATTGTGCTGGCAGGACTGTTGAATTCACTCATACTCGAAAACAAAACTCTTAGCAACTGCAAAATAGTCATAAACGGCGCAGGTGCAGCAGGAAGTGCAACGGCAAGATTGCTTCTTTTTGCGGGTGCAAAGAATTTATATATGTGCGACATTGACGGTTCAATATACAAAGGTCGCCCCCAAAATGATACAAACCTTGAAGAGCTTGCTCAATA
>CASEVT010000023.1 GCA_949291445.1 uncultured bacterium
ATTTCTTCTTTGTGCTTTTGTGTGAAGGTTTCAGTTTCTCGGATATGAATTTTGTTGATTATTTTTGCACGTTTTTTGCGGAAGAGCATATCTGTAAATGCCTCTATCCTCGTTACAAATCCTGCTTCTCCGGTTTGTTCATCTATCGAAAGATTCAGACACGGTTTGTTATATTTTCTTGCGTACCTTTGGATTCTTTCCACCATGATAGAGTCCGGTCCGCATCCGAAGGCATTGATTGTTATTATTCCGTCAATCTTGTTATCTTGCAGATAATGCCCTGCTGCGCCGGCCATCTCAAGTTCATTTGCCCAGTACATATTTGTCTCCAGTGCCGACAGACCTTCTATCAACTGTTCTTCCGGCAGCATGTTCGCACTGAACGCTTTTACGTCAAGTTTCTCCAATTTGTCGAATATTTTCATTGATACTCTGTCATCGTATAGGTTATAGCCGTGCGCTATTACTGCAACATTTATCGGGTATTCCTTCTGATTGTCCACTATTACAACTTTACCTTCTTTTGCAAATTTAAGCGCTTTTTCAAACGGTATACCTGAGCTCATCATTATTTTGAAGTTGTTTAAAACTTTCCAGCCTGCCTTTGATGCAAGTCTGATCTTCTTCTCATCAGTTATTCCGAAGGCTTTGACACTTTCTTTTAAAAATTGATAAAGTCCCTGATTTTTTTCTGATTTGTCGAGTGTTGGATCGATTAACGTAAATCTCCTCTTTACTACATTCCTTATCAAATCCGGAAGTCCTCTGATTTTCGAACAATTATATATTTTATGGTCAATAGATTGGATCGACGGTACAAAAATTTTGTCTATGCCTTTGTCCAGCAAATTTAGTACATGCCCGACATAAACTTTTATTGGCAGGCATGTTTCTGAAACGACCAATGCCGAACCTTTTGACATGGTTTCTTTTGTAGTTTTATCTGATAAAATTACTTCTATTCCAAGCTCCTTAAAAAATCCGAACCAGAAGGGAAAGTAGTTGTAATATGACATTGCTCTGGGTATTCCGATTTGCATTAAACATTCCTTTTTTATTTCTACACTTATTATTGACTTGATTATAAATCAAAAAAAATATTTTTTTACATGCTACCTAGCTTAGACGTGTTGGTTAATCAAAAAAACATTAACAATTCTTACATTTATAGTCCTTATTAATTAGTCCTAAGATACTTGATTTTAGGAACTTATCTTTTTATACTTTTTAAGTGCGACGCTATTTTTTCTGCCTTTTTATATAAATAATAATCTTTACATAACTTAGTCTATCTTAATAAAACTTGAGATTAAGTATAAATTTTACACTTATTATGTAAAATTATGTTAAAATGATCACATCGAATAGCAATTTTTATTATTGACCATCATTGTGAATTTACGTAGATGTTGTTAGGACAAAGATGAAAGTTCAACCCAATTACACTAGAAGTTATACGGAAATAGACAGAAATAATGACAAAATTGGCAAAAAGCAAAATCCTGCTTTTGGTAATTTTGCGGTGACGACCATGGACGCAATCGAACGAGGAGGGCTGTTTGCTTCATTTGCCGTTCAGGATATACTCGGTTCTTGTGTCCCTAGAACTATAACAGGTTTTTACAGAAACAAAGATATTACCGGTAAATATAATTATGCTGAAGCATCAGAGGTGTCTATAAGAGAGTTTGTATCCAGTATTACAATGTTTTTGATACCGATGGGTATTTTAGCTGTCGCAAAACGTGGTATTGGTCGTTCTTGTGACGTACCTGCCAAGTTTATTAAAGCACTGGGTGAAACTCTACAAAAGACTGCTAAGGATAAGCCGGCCGATCTTAAAAAAGCTTTTTATAACAATGCATTTACGAAAATGTTTTTAGATTCCGGAATCAAAAATTCTCAAAATCAGGCCGCGCAGTTTGCCGATAAACTGATTGAGCTGGAGTCTAAAGACAAAAAGACTTACAAACAGGGAATTGCCGAACTTAAGGATGCGTTTTCTGTTTTGAAAAAGGAAAATTCGTCTGATATTACGGAAGATTTCTTCAAGACTACTTTAAAATATGGCAAAGAGTCTGAGAGTCTGATGGCCCAAAGTTCTTTTGGTAATTTTGTCAAATATATTAGTGATTATTCCCACGATGCATTTGAGGCAATTAAGAAAAATCAGGGCGACGTCGAAGAATTTATCGGTAAATTTAATCTGAAACGTGCCGGAACAAGATTGCTTGCTAATTTGACAATGGCATTGTCCGTAATCGGTTTTTATATGTACATTCCAAAACTTTATACGTTACATAAAGTAAATCCCGCACTGGCAGGTTTGGAACCTGAAACGAAAGGTACTGTGGCAGCAAATGAAAGTAAATAGTTTATCACAATCGAATAATTTTGCTGCAAGAAAACAAAATGTTTCTTTCGGCGCTAACATGAGAAGTCTTACCGAATCTTTAGGTCGCAAGGTCGGTAATAAGGATGGTTTTTTGTCCAAATTTAATGAACACATTGAATTTGAGGGATATAATCTTCCTTTTGCCGTGTTTATGGCAGTACTCTTTGGTGCTGTCTTGCTTTGCAGATATGCTGCGGCAAGAGATAAGGATGAGCGGCGTGAGATCTTAACAAGGGATTCTATTACTATTGGTACTCTTGTTTTTGCGCGTCCTCCACTGAAAAAAGCTTTTGCCAAGCTTTCTCAAAAGTCTACGGGATTAGCGCTTTCTATTAATCCCAAAAATTATGAAAAGTTTAATCCTTTGAAAAAATTGTATAGCTATCTTCAACCTGAAGGTGGTATCAAGGTTTTGACTTCAAGTGATATCGCTTCTAAGTATTCAACCAAGGGTTATCAAAACGGATTTGCTGATGTTCTTCGTTTTGTGGAATCTGAGGGAGGAAACAGCAAGAAGATGATTCTTAAAGATAAAAGTCTTTTTGCATCTGTTAAGAGTGCTTTTGAGTCGTTGAGTGATGGCAAGAAGCTTGAGGATGCTTCGGTTGATGAAATGATTGCTGTTTTTGATAAGGGTCATAAAAACAGAACTAAGGAAGTTAAGGATTTGTATTCACTTCTTGAATCTTCTGAAAATCCGCTCATTAAGAAGGCTAAATCTGTTAACAGTTCGTTTGACTTTGTTACTACAATCTTGATTGTTCCTTTGATGCTTGGTTTTGTTTTACCTAAAACTCTTGAATACAAATTGAAACAAAGTAAGAAAGCAAATGCGGCGGATAACAAGGCTCAAAATCCTTCTCAACCTTCTGTTAATGTTCAATCTTTTGTTCATACTATGAATAAAACTAATTCGCAAGCATTTAAGAGTTTTACGCAAATGGTTGGATAGAGACTATTTTTTAAGTATTAATCTGATTATTTCTTCGGGGGTTTCAACAATATAATCGGCGTTGTTGTCTTTGAGAATTTGTTTTGAACGGAATCCCCAGCAGACGCCTATAGACTTTATGCCTGCGTTTTTTGCCGTTTGGATGTCTACTTCTGAATCACCTATTAATACTGATTTTTCCGGAGTTGATTTTAGTAATTTTATTGTTTGCAAAACGCTGTCGGGTGCGGGTTTCTTTTTGATATTTTTCGACTCGCCCATTGCTGTATCTATTAAATCTCCGAAGTAAATAGTGCAGATCTCTTTTACTGCTGTATCGAATTTATTTGAAACTACTCCGGTTTTTATGTTGTTTTTCTTTAATTCTTTTAGCATGTCTATTATTTGCGGATAGGGTTTTGTTTTATTAAACATATTTGATTTGTAGTGTGTTTTAAAAATATCAAGGCATTCGTCAAATTTAGTATTATTAATCCCGTCGGGCAGTGCTCTTTCTATCAACTTTTTGACACCGTCACCTACATAATTCCTTATTTCTTCTAAAGATTTTTCTTCGTACCCGAAATTTTTAAGTGCATAGTTTGTGCTGTCTTTTAGGTCTTCCAGCGAATTAATTAAAGTTCCGTCTAAGTCAAAAATCAGTGTGTCAAACATTATTTAATTTCCTGTAAGGGCATGTTGAAATTCAAATCTATATATGAAAAAATTCGTTGTGGAATTACCACTGAAAACGCATAGCTATTGTCAGCGGGGGTAATTTTTATGAGTGAATTTTTATTATCTTTTTTCATCACTGAGAGCAAGAATTCTTTTTCGTTTGCTTCAAATAGTATGTAACCGCTGCGGGATTGCATTTCAAGTATTTCATATTTGTTTGCATTGACACTTGCAAGAGCGAGGTAGTAAAGTTTTTCGAACGGGATCTGGTATTTTCTCAGGCAACTTTGATAGGTTGCAAAAGCTTGCGGCTGTGGGGTTTGGGTTGCTGAAAACACCGGTAGTTGCATAACAAGAATAATTGCGATTATTGATAAAAATTTCATTTTAATCCTCTTCATCCATCCAGGTTGAACCGACCTCAATATCTACAACAAGTGGAACTAAAAGCGGTTGTTCCAGTTCCATTGCTTCTTTGACAACTTGTTTGATTTCTTCCAATTCATTTTTATAAACTTGCAGTATAAGTTCGTCATGAACCTGCATGATCATTTTAGACTTAAATTTACCGTCTTGCAATTTTTTGTACAGTTCAATCATTGCTTTTTTTATTATATCGGCAGCAGCACCCTGTAGCGGGCTGTTGATTGCCGCTCTTTGTGCAAATTCTTTAATCTGATGGTTTGAACTTACCAGTTCGTCGAGCAGGTAGCGCTTTCTTCCGTACAATGTTTTTGCATATCCGTATTGATAAGCATCTTGGATAGCTTTGTCCATATAATCCTTTACTTTGGGGTAGGTTTCAAAATATTTGTCGATAAAAAGTTGAGCTTCTTGAGGCGAGATATTTATTGCACCAGCAAGTCCGTATCTTGTTTGACCGTAGACAATCCCGAAATTTACCGCTTTAGCCTTGCTTCGCATTGAACGGGTAACATTTTCTGCGCTTACATCAAAGATTTTTTGTGCTGTGCGGGAGTGAATGTCTTCATCCGAGTTAAAGGCATCAATCAACATTTTGTCTTTTGAAACGTGCGCGAGTAGTCTCAATTCTATTTGAGAATAGTCTGATGATAACAGCACCTGATTATCCCTATCTTCGGGGATAAAGGCTTTTCTGATTCTATTTCCTAACTCTGATTTAACAGGTATATTTTGTAAATTCGGATCGGATGAAGACAGTCTGCCCGTGACTGTTATTGTTTGATTGTAATGTGTGTGGATTTTCGCATCGTATGGGCTAATCATTGCAGGAAGTGCATCAACATAGGTCGTTTTAATTTTTGAATATTGCCGCTGCTCAAGCAATTTTGATGCAATTTCATGTTCGGCAGAAAGTTCAGTTAAAACTTTTGCATCGGTCGAAAAGTTTTGCGCACCACGCTTTTTGCCTCTTGGTTTTAACCCAAGTTTTTCAAATAATATTGCTCCGACTTGTTTGGGTGAATTTACGTTAAATTTTTCGCCCGCAAGTTCGTATATACTTTGTTCAATATTCTCAAGCTTTTCTGTAAGTTCTTTTGAAAATTGTTTCAAATATTCCGGATCTATTGCCACACCAGTATATTCCATATCAGCAAGCACCAGCGAAGTCGGAATTTCAATCTCATAGAGCAGCTTTCTTTCATCATTTCCAAGCTTTTTTGTCCAAAATCCCGTTAGACCGATGATTGAATACATGTCTTCGCAAGCATAATCGCCCATTATCGAAATCGGCAGGTCTTCAATTTTTATACGATCTCTTTTTGTTCCGGTGATTTCTTTTAGCTCTTTTGTTATAAACTCAAGATGCTCTATGGCTTGGGATTTTATATCATGTTTTCTCGATGGATCGTTTACATAACTGGCCAGCAGTGTGTCAAATCTTATATTATCAACTTTTATTCCGTGTCTGCGAAAAACATTTATTTCAAGCTTTGCATCGCTAAAGGTTTTCGCTTGTTCACTGCTTTCTAAAATTGGTTTTAATCTGTCCAGTACGACACCTTTTTCCAGCTGCTCTCCGCTTGTATGTCCTAACGGTATGTAATAGGTTTGTGTGGGCGAGTTTTTGTTTTCGTACTTTATTTCACTGTTTTCTATTTTTAGATCTTCGTTATATCCAAAAGACAACCCAATAAGTTTTGATTCAAAAGAGTTTTCATTTTCACAGATTGCCTGAATACCGATAAGCGTTTGACTGTTTAAGTTTTCTATTAACTTTTCAAACTCTGTTTCATTGGTTATAATCTCCTTTATAATAGCAATTTCGGGTTTTAGCTTGATGTCCGCAGCGGGTGTGGCTTGCAAATTGCTAAATGAGAATCCGAGTTGTTGCGTCGCAGATTCTTTTGGTGTAACTGCTTCCGATGCAAGTTTTGAATTTTCTTGAGCAAGTTCTCCTTTTGTAAACGGTCTGAGAATTTGTCCTATATTTTTTATAAAACTGAAAAATTGTACTTTTTTTAAAAACTCAATAACTTCATCTGTGTTAGGTAGTTCGATATTTGTTTTTTCAAAGTCAAAATCTACGTCCACATCCAGTTTTATTGTTGCAAGAAAACGACTCAAATCGGCTGAATCTTTGCCTTCTATAAGTTTCGTTCTTAAGGAATTTCCTTCAATCTTTTCGATATTTGAATAAATGTTGTCAAGATTATTCCAGTCAGAAAGAAGTTTTGCTGCGGTTTTTTCGCCTATCCCTTTGATGCCCGGAATGTTATCCGATGTATCACCTCTGAGTGCTTTATAATCAATAATCTGATCAGGGTATACACCGAGTTTTTCGTGAACTTTATCCCAGTCGTAGCTTACCAGTTCACCTTTTGAGGGGAGGAGTACTTTTATGCAGCCATTTTTTTTAATCAATTGGAAGGCATCTTGATCGCCTGTAAGGATAATCGTATTATTCCCCAATTCACAGGCTCTAGTTGCAATTGTGCCTATAACGTCATCAGCCTCAAAACCCTCTTTTGTGTATATCGGTATATTGAAAGCCTTGAGTCCTTCACATATTAGGCCGATTTGACTTCTTAATGTATCAGGCATTGCTTCTCTGTTTGCCTTGTAGTCAGTATATAATTCGGTTCTAAAAGTTTGATGGCTTACATCAAACGCTACACCAATTGAGTCAAATTCTATTTCCGGATTTTTAAGCAGATCAAAAACTGCTTTGAAAAATCCAAAGACTGCCCAGGTCGGCTGTTTGTCGGAGGTTTTCATTCCGGTTCGCTCCAGTGCAAAGTAGCTTCTGTATGCCAGTGCGTGACCGTCTATTAAAACTAATGTCTTCTTTTTTGCGTCCGGATTTACCATTACTGCTCCCCCTCCATTAAGTTTATCATGTCTGCGGTTTATTTTAGTAATAACTTTTGTAAATTTTGGAATTTTTCTGTCAAAAAAGTTTGTCCCTGTGATTTAATAGAGATATAGGTTATGAAAAGGATGGATGTAATGATTAAGCCTGTAAAAATTATTGAAAACTTGCCAAAACCGATGAATTTAGGCAAAAGTCACGGAAAAAAATATCGTCCGATTAAGCAGATTACGCCATCGGGTTTGCCGTATATCGATACTTCCGTATCGTTTGTGACGGTTGCATTTAACAAGGTCGCAAAGTTTGCACGCAATTTGCGTAATTCTTTCGGCTCACTTTTTTAGACCGTTAGCCTTTTATAGGCAAGTGTTTTTCTAATGCTTTATAAACTAAAAAGACCCACCCTTTGGTGAGTCTTTTTTAGTTTATCCAATGTTGTGATTTGGTCGATTTTCTTCAACTTTTTTCATAATCGCTTCAAATTCGGATTCGTCCAATGTTTCTTTTTCGAGCAGCTCTTTAGCAATTACCTCTAGCATATCCCGATTAGCTAAAAGCAATTCTTTTGCGAGGTTATACCTTTCATCGACAATTTTTTTAACTTCTTTGTCAATATCAGCGGCAATTTCGTCCGAGTAATCTCTCTGGTGTCCAAAGTCTCTGCCCATAAATACATTTTCCTGACTCTTGCCGTATGCCATATTACCCATTTTGTAAGACATACCGTAAGTAGCAACCATGTTTCTTGCCGTTTGTGTAACTTTTTCAAGGTCGTTTTGTGCACCTGTAGTTATGTTATCAGGGCCGTAGACAATTTCTTCCGCAACACGTCCGCCTAAAAGCATTGTGATTCTATCAAGAAGTTGTGATTTTTTAAGTGTTAAATGGTCTTTTTCCGGTAATGTCATAGTGACACCGAGTGCCATTCCTCTCGGTATAATGGAGACTTTATGCAGCGGGTCACTATTCTTGAGCAATTTTGCTAAAAGTGCATGACCTACTTCGTGGTAGGCTGTATTTTCTTTCTCTTCATCAGAGATTATCCTGCTTTTCTTTTCCGGTCCAGCAATAACTTTGTCAATTGCTTCTTCAAGATAATGCATGTTGATAGTTGTCTGGTTATCTCTTGCTGCCAAGAGTGCGGCTTCATTTAATAAATTTTGCAAATCTGCACCGGTAAATCCGGGGGTTCGTTTTGCAAGAACTTTCAAATCACACTCATCAGCAAGCGGCTTGCCTTTCGCGTGAACTTCCAAAATCTGTTCCCGACCCAGAATATCGGGTCTGTGTACGACAATCTGTCTGTCAAAACGTCCGGGTCTTAATAATGCGTTATCAAGTATATCAGGTCGGTTAGTTGCTGCAATTACTATTATGTTAGTATTTTCGTCAAATCCGTCCATTTCAACCAGTAACTGGTTAAGGGTTTGTTCACGTTCATCGTGCCCGCCGCCCATACCGGCACCTCTTTGTCTGCCTACTGCATCAATTTCATCTATAAATATAATGCAAGGTTGATGTTTTTTTGCTTGCTCAAACAAATCTCTTACACGTGAAGCACCGACACCCACAAACATCTCAACAAAATCCGAACCGCTTATTGAGAAAAACGGTACACCTGCTTCACCGGCTACTGCTTTTGCCATAAGAGTCTTACCTGTACCGGGGACACCGACTAATAAAACCCCCTTGGGAATTTTTGCACCCAGTTTGATATATTTTTCACCGTTCTTGAGAAAATCAACGATCTCTTCGAGTTCTTGTTTTTCTTCGTCTATCCCTGCAACGTCTTTGAATGTAACTTTGACTTTGCTATCCAGCATTAGTTTTGCTTTGCTCTTGCCAAATGACATTGCCTGCGAGCCGCCGGATTGGATTGTTTTTGCCATAAGTACCACAAAACCTATTATCAAAAGTAATGGCAAAATCGTTGAGATTACCGCAAATGCCCGTGATGAATCACTCGGTTTTTTGACGCTTACATCCACGTTATTTTCTTCAAGTACCTTGTATAAGTCAGGGTCATTTAACGGCACCATAACCCTGTATTGGACAGATGTTTGCTGTTGCGGATTTATTGCATTGGGTGCCTTTACTTCACCTTTGGGTTTTGCTGTTAAAACATCTTTATCTATCGACACTGACTCTATTTGTGAGTCTTTTACTTTTTTCAATAATTGTGAATATGACAGATCTTGAGTTGTTGTTGTGCTGCCGGGAAACAACATTGCTGCAAGACATACAACCAGTAATATTACTACTATCCAAATACCTGATGATTGGCTTTTGTTCATTTTTATTCCTCAATTTTTTATACTAATCATTTCTCTGATAAATAATTTCAGACAGATGTCTGAGATTAATTATACCATCTATTTTAACGCATAACAAATTTTCATCCAGATACATGAGGGTAGGTTCTTCTATCTTCTGTAAATGCTTGTTAATATAATTGGAAAATTCTTATAATCTGTGTTAAAAATGAATAAGTAGGAGAAATTAAAATGATTACTATAAAAGATGTTGAGCATGTTGCAAAATTAGCCAGACTTGAGCTTACGGAAGATGAAAAAGTTAAATTTTCTAAACAACTGGGTGATGTGCTTACTTATGTTGAACAGATGAATGAGATTGACACTGATGGAGTTGAACCTATGTCTCATGCTATACCGATTGTTAATGTTATGCGTGAGGACGAGGTTGTTTCTGTTAATACTAAGGAAGAATTGATGCAAAATGCACCTTTGAAGGAAGACGGTTTCTTCAGGGTGCCTAAAATAGGTTAAATTGTTTATACCGCGTTGGAAAAGGGGTTAAGATGTCAACTAAATATATTTTTATAACCGGAGGGGTTGTATCTTCGTTAGGAAAGGGGATAGTAGCCGCCTCTTTAGGTCGTTTGCTTAAGGCAAGAGGGTTTTCTGTTGTTATACAAAAATTCGATCCGTACATAAACGTTGATCCAGGGACAATGAGTCCGTTTCAACACGGTGAGGTTTTTGTGACCGATG
>CASEVT010000024.1 GCA_949291445.1 uncultured bacterium
AAACAACTAAAACAAAACAACAAAATACACAGCGTAATTGACAAACCATCAAAAGAACTCTGTTCTTTTATGATGAAGCAATGCCAAGGAAGATACTAAACCTCCAAGACAATAATATTATGGAACCAACTTGATTTTTGTATTATTCTCAAATTCCTTGATATAATCGTCAAGTTCAATACATTTATTAAGAACGTCAACATTCAACTTATTCAAATAAAAGTCAACCTGTCTTGAATCCTTAAGCTCAAAGCGGTTAAAGAAGAATGATTTTTGAAGATTGGCAAAAAAGTAATTTTTAAACTTCACAATGTCATCATAAATCTGAGAATCAATGAACCTTTTACTTTCACAAAGATGAACAAACAGTTCACAAAGCTGATTTTTTGCATCAGAAATTTTTCTGTCAGAAAGTAAATTTTTTATTTTAATAAGGTTATCCAAAATAATTTGATAATGAGGCAGCAGAGTTTTTTTCTTCTCGACAAGAGTCCGAGTAAAATATTTCATGGTTGTATTGTAGCCAACTTCAATCAACTTTTGCCTTTTATCAGGAGGAAGGGTAAACTCCACAGGCAAAACCTTGTCCGTATCTATAGCAATATAATCGAATTTATCCTTAGGAGAGTAAACAGATTTTATATAATCAGTAGCGAAGTTAGAAAGAGTACAAAAAACAGCATTTAAAAACTCAATGGAATTATTAACTTTGGACCAATTTTTACCGCCCTCAAGTCGGAACTCCAAAATCCTATACTCATCAGGACACAAATTATTACTAATCCGCCACATAGGCCAGCTTTTCATCATATCCCCGTCGATGAGGAGATTTTCACCATAATCGAACGGTTCCAACAACCCAGGAAGAGCAGTAGAAACTTTCACCGCCTTAGCCACTTCAAAATCCGGAGTAGTATATCTGGAAAACAAATAAGGTGTACAACCGTTAATATTACTTGTTATAACAGTCAAATCCGCATCAATGTCCTTGAACGTCACAGGGTTATTTTTACCCTTAACATAGTCTGAACCGTAATATTTTTTTTCGATACCGCTTCTTATCCACTCGAGAAAAAATTCACCCTTACTAATAGCAAAGTTTTTAGCCAAATTTATTTGAATATCTTTAAACAAGTCAAAATTAACCTCAGCAAAGACATCCCGCAGTTCAGCAGCATTATAGCCAAGAGAAGCAAAAGCGGCAAAAACGGCGCCTACAGAAGAACCGGCAAATCCTTTAATATCTATTCCAAGCTCCATTAAAGCATCAAATGCACCTAAATAAGAAAACCCTCTAATTGCACCGCCACCAAATATACAAATGTATTTTTTTGAAATATTCGATTCCATAATTATTATTAAAACATAATCTAAACCAATAAAATAGAATTTACAGAAAAAATAGGTAAAATAGACTAGTAAAGTAACAGCAAAATTTTAAATCTGGTCCACTTAAGTAGAAAGAATTACCCCCAAATAAAAAAAATCTGATAAAATTATGTAAAGGAGAAAAAATGTTAATAGATTGCAACCATATTGCACTAAATAACGCAAATGACATACTGCCATACGGCACGTATAAATCCGGAATAATGGATGGAGAAAAGGCAATAAATATCTACGCATATCCATCATCAGATTATCCAATAGTCAATATTCCATACGAATTGAGAGATATTGAATACAACACGCTTCCACCAGGACATTACATGGTAGTTCTGGCGCCGTCACGAAAAATTATGTATTTGGTAGAATCGAACAAGATCAAAGCCTCCATACCTGTAGCAGATCTTGTTGAAAAAATGGTTAATAATCAAGAAGAGCTTGAAAAACTCGAAAAGAAACAAAAACTTGAAAAAAAATATAAAAACAACCCGAGAAAACGTCCCAAAGATACAAGCGAATTTGAAAAACAAGCAGATATGGAAGCCTCAATTGAAGACAACAACGAAGACTACTACACCCTGAAATACAGGAACGGCAACATTCAGGCAACAGGTTATATATTAAAATAAATTATCCTAAAACCCGCATGACCGATTTCAGATTCTGCTAATTTTTTTCATTAATGAAATTAGTAATAATGGCAGCAATAGCCAGCACAACTGCGCCGACAAGGAAAGTGTACTCCCAATGGTAATTCAACCCCAACTCGTTAGTAAATCCGCATTTAGAGATAAACCAAGCAAGAAGAGTACAAACTAAAACCTGAGGTCCGGCAATAAATATATTAAATATTCCCATAACAGCACCCTCAGAGCCCTTTTTAATATACTCAGACAACATAGCAAACGGCAAAGAAAGAATACTGGCCCAGCCAATACCGGCTAAAGCCATAAGGAGCATTATCAACTTTGAATTAACAGTAAATGCCATCAAAAGATAAGCAAGAGCCATCGATGCAATAGCAATAAGATGAACCTTCTTATTACCAAATTTTGTAGAAAGTATACCGATTGGTATGGAAACAACAAAACATACAAGGTTAAAAATAGCAAAACAAACAGAAGCGAAGTTAGTAGCAATAGCGGTAGTCGCTGCGTACTGTTCGATCACCGCATCACTAACCTCTGTCAAATCCGGAATATTAAAAACAGTGTGAATTGAAAATTGGGTAAAGAAAATAAAAAGACTCATAACCCCAATCCAAGTAAAAAATTGAACAAAACATATTTTAATTACTTCAGGCGAAGATTGAAAAAAAGCTTTAAAATCTTTAATGAAGGAGTTTTTGTCAAAAACAGCGGTTTTCAAATCAGAAGCAGGTTCTTTTCTTTCTTGAAAAGTCAAACAAGTCCAAATCATAGCCAGAGAAAAAGCCAAAGCCGCCATAACGAATTGAGCTTCAACAGACATTTGATAATTGAAAGCCCATCTAAGCAAAGGAGCAGTACCCGCAGCAATAACCGAACCCAATCCTATCGCAAAACTCAGATAAGAATTGGCAATAGCATGTTGTTCAGGAACGATATTATCGGGAATAAGTGCCCTATAAGGACCTTGAGCGGCATTGATACAAGCATCAATTATCCAGATCATAACAGCCGCAAACAACAAATCCGCAAGTTCAAAAAACGGGAGATGAAATTTAGCAACAAAATTCTCAACAATTAACGCAGAATTAGGAAATGCCCACAACGCCAAACTTGCTAATAATGCCCCCGCAAGAAGATAGGGTCTGCGTCTGCCAAATGGAGTATGGGTACAATCACTTATCGCCCCGATAATAGGTTGAACAACCATGCCCGTAACCGGTCCGGCAAGCCAAATTAACCCAAAGATAAACGGAGAAGCCCCAAGCTCCTCAGTAACCGGTCCGGACAAAATAATTCTCATCTGCCAAGCAAATTGTAATCCAAAAAACCCCAAACAAAAGTTCAAAAGTTGTACTGTGCTCAATCTGCGAAGCTCATTAGCTTCCTGCGTCATAATTCCCCTCTATACTACATAAAGTACCTTTCATTTAGATTATAAATTAAACACTCAAAAGATACAAACAAATTATTCAATCCCTTGCCAGCTAAACGATTAGCAATAAACGCGAGAAAAAGCACCCCGCCTTGAAAAAGACATACAGAGACAGAAGGACTACGCACTCATCCAAAAATTTGTTCAGAAAAGGTTGTTTGGTATCAGAAATTTTTCACCCACAATTTGATTAGAGCAATCGAATGTTTGTAAGTTTTAAAATTAGATGATAAAATTGTTTCGTTAGAATTAAGCTAATTACGTGAGGTTATACATGTTTTCTTTTCTCTCAAAAATTTTGTTACTCTTCAAAAAACCCGAACTAAAATCAAAAGAGGTTAACAGATTATATAAGAAACTGAAGGAGTTATACAACTACGATGAGATATCAGAAGACAGAAAAGAATACCTACGTGAGAAAATAGAACAAAACGGCTACCTGCCATACGCGTATATTCAAGCGTTAGAAGAGCTAACACCGGCAGAAATTTTGTTCGGACTGGAGATAAAATGGTCTCAAAACGGAATTTATAACGATGGCAATTTTACATTTGAAAATGAACAAATAAGTCCTGTGAAAAGAGCCGGATACGAAACTCCGGAATGGATCCAAAAAGAACAGCACGATATAAAACTTATTAATCTTGCAGGATTAGGAAATGGAAATGTTACGCACGAGCCGGGGAAATTCATCGATTGGTTAAGGCAACTACTAATCCTCCCAACCGGTATGCCGTCAAAAGGAGTGCTAAACACAACGATCTATCTGATACCGTTTCACCCGAGAGAGTTTGGATGTGCATACCTGCCTACAAGTATTTCGGTAAGCAAAAATCTAGAAGATTCAAGCTTAAAACAGAACTTAAATATGGATGTAAAAAAACAAGTGCAACTGTTTGTAAACCTAGCCCAACTGGCAGGACATCCGGTCATCTATGACGTATTACCCCAAACAGGACGATTTTCAAAAATGGTACTGGCAGATCCTTCAATTGCAAGATGGTACGACATCAAAGCACTAATTTCACAGATTGAAGAAAACGTTGACAAAATTTCTGAAGAACTCAAAGCAAACAAGGACTTTTCTGAAGATGATATAGATATAGTCGCAGATCTGTACAAATCAACATTAAAAAAAGGATCGTGCGATCTTAGTGAACACTACCAGAATATATATAACATCTTTAACGAGAAACTTTTGCCGCTGAAAAAAGACTTCTCAAATAAAATGCTGACAAAAGAAGAACAAGTTAAATTGCATAAAAGAGCAAAAGAGATAATAGAAAAAGCACACGCAAAAAGATTCAAACGAACTCAAGGTGAAAATTGCATAACAAAACAAGGAAAATCAGTCCAAGCATTAATATCAGAAGGATTGTGGCCGGCACCAGGCGGAGCATGGTGCTCGGCAGGGGTTCCCATTTTCGACAAAATGTCAGAAACGGGAGACTACCCCATGTTTTTACACTTTGATCACAACGGCGAAGATGTCACGGATTTTGCAAATTTAGATTGCCAAACCCCATTTTACTTCGTCTTTCTTGAAAATGGAAAATTTAATTATCCGGTAATCGAAAAATATATCAATTATCTAAAATACCTACAAAAAGATTACAACTTTGACGGCTTCAGAGTAGACCACATAGATCACGTAGCAGACGCAGTTTCGGAAAAAGACGGAATCCCAATCAGTTACAGAGCACCAAGATTTGTACTGGGTAAAGCAAATAAAGCACTGCGTGCCAAAGTTCCGCATTTTGCGGCGCTTGCAGAATATATGCTCTGGGACAGATTATACAAAGAATACCATCAAGAGATGGCATTTGACATACTTTGGGGCAACGATATAATTGCACAATCATCAAAAAATCCTCAAGAAATTGTAAACAATAACCACGAATTACAAGAATATAACGTAAAAAGCAATCTCCCCGAAAAACTATCAACCCTAAAAACATATAACAACCAAGACGGAGAATTCAGATCAATAGATCAATATCCGGGACAATTGGGCGAATCAGGTGCAATATTTAAATGGTTTAAATATAAATTCCTCCCCGGAGGTAAAAACGCAAATCGCCCTGTTTTATACATAGACGGTGACGAATCATTTACAAAAACAGGAATAGAATGCGTAATCGGCAACGAAATATCGATGTTTCGTGAACGTAATTATGATTTTTACAAAGAATTTAACGCAATAGACCGGTTTGCCCTAAAAAATGAACTGACAAGAGAAGGAGAAGCCGAAATTATAAGACAAGACTCAGACGGATTTGTCTGCTGGATGGTTTCAAAGGATCCGCTGAAAGAATCCCTTCTTGTGGTGGCAAATTACCTTTCACCAACAGAAAAAATCACCGAAGAAACGGAAGACGGATTCTGTAGAAGCTACATAAAAAACGGCAATCCAGTTTATGATAAATCGATTGAACTTCCATGCGATTATCAGATTGTAGCGGAATACAAATATAACAATGATAAAGGAGAATTTGAAGAAATCAAATTCAAAACTCCGGAACAAAATCTGCACTTTGGAGAATTGAACGCAGCAGAATACAAAATATATAAAATCCTGAAGTAGACAACGAGTAAAAAACGAATACTTGTCGTAGAAAATGGTAAAAAACGGATTAGATCTCGGCAGAACCGTCATTTTTGATTTTATCGAGTGCTTTTTTTGCACCGGATTTTTCACGAGCAAGCTTAATAACAAAATCAATCGCCTCAGCATCTCTGGCAATTGCCTCTTTCAGTGCAATAATCTCTCCCACGGACATTTCAGAAAAGTCTTCTTCTTTCAAGTCTTTGAAAGCATTTTTGAAATTTTCCTGAGTTTCAGGGTCATACCCGGGCAATTCGACTTTATAACCGTACCATTTATGAAACTGATGAATCATATAATAAATATTGACCGGCAGATCTCTTAAAACAAACATTTCATCAGTATCCAGCGAACAAGAAAAAGCCTTATCAGAAAGCAAACCGAGAATGAAATTGAGATAAAGAGCCTTTAGCCCCTTCAAAGGAGTAATAAAGCCTTCCTCCTCACCAATAGCCCCCAAAATCTTATCCGCAAACGGAATTTTATAAACTCCGGTACCATGCTGAGATATATAAACGAGGAGATTCTCCGGAGAATCAAGATTCTGCAATATAATATTTTTAACACAAAAATCCATTTTCTCTTTATTTTTCTCAGTTTCAGTGGTTAGCCTGAGAGTAGATGCAGAACTTATATGCGTCTTGGTAGTAGAATTAACATAAGTTTTGGGAGTCAAATTTTCTTGAAGGCGGTTAAGCTTCTTTTGCCGCTTTTCAAAGAAATATTTAAAAA
Organism: uncultured bacterium; assembly: GCA_949291445.1. GTDB lineage: Bacteria > Cyanobacteriota > Vampirovibrionia > Gastranaerophilales > Gastranaerophilaceae > Spyradomonas. Next base: position 6,806 of record CASEVT010000024.1, read on the forward strand.
TACGTTTTAACAATCTGGACATACCTCTAATATTCTACTCATCAAGGCTACAGAAGTCAATTAAAACAAAATGCGGGGGATTTTTGAACAAAAAAATATAAATCTTTTGTTACAAATATAAAGAATTTTTTAAAGTTAGGTAATATTTTTTTTTTACAATTATATAATTGTATATAGGCTAAAAGATATAATGTATATCTTAGAGAGAAAAAGGAGCAATAATGAAGATTGCAATCTATCCCGGCAGCTTTGACCCGATAACAAAAGGTCATCTGGACGTGCTTAAGAAAGCAACCTGCCTTTTTGATAAGGTAATAATAGCCGTGCTCCAAAATGATGCAAAAAAGGGATTTCTACCGACAGCAGACAGAGTCGCACTGATAAAAGAATCAGTGAAAGATATTGAAAATGTTGAAGTCGACAGCTTCGACGGTTTGACAATAGAATACGCAAAGAAAAAAGGATCGACCGTTTTGATTCGAGGCTTGAGAGCTGTTTCTGATTTTGAATATGAAATGCAGCTTTCGCAGACAAATAATGCGCTTGCACCGGAGATTACAACAGTTTTCTTAATCACAAAACCAAAATACAACTTTATTTCCTCAAGCACAGTTAAAGAAATTGCAAAAATGAAAGGCGATATTTCTAAATTTGTGCCTCCATGTGTGGTAGAATATTTCAATAAAATGTAAGAAAGGTAAAAGTTATGACACAACTAAGAATTAAAGAACTTCTTGGCAGAGCCAATTTGATATTGGATAAGGGTATACATATACTTCCCGGATTTGTTATCATAAAGAGCTCAGATATGGAAGCATTATTGGACAGGATTGACGCATCAATTCCTGAAGACATAAAAGAGGCTGAATCCATTTTAAGAAGAAGAGAAGAATTGCAAATAGAAGCACAACAGCGTGCTGAAAGAATTATAATTGATGCAAGAAACGAAGCAGAGAAAATCCTTAGCGAATCAGAATTGCTTAATCAAGTGCACAAAGAAGCTGAAAAAATTAAAGAACAAGTTCTGTCAGAATGTCAGGATCTGAGAGATAAAACGATCGATGATGCAAAGTTAATAAAAATACAGGCAGAAGACGAAGCACTGAGAATTAAAGAAGGTGCAGAGAACTATGCGGAACAGATCCTGAACAATATAGATACTGACCTGTCACAACTGCAACAGATTGTACAAAACGGAAAAATGTATCTTGGTAAATTGAAACAAAGCCAACAATCACCACTGGATGCAAATTATCCACAAAATGCAGTCTACAACGAAGTGCAAGATTTTGATAACAACTACGCACAATAAAACAAATATGTCATAACTTAATTGGATTAAGACCGCAAAGCGGTCTTTTTTTTGGATTAGAAATGAAGTATAATCACAAAATAGAATAAAAAAAGAGGTCAAAATGTTCAGATTTCTAACAGCCGGCGAATCACACGGAAAATGCTTAAGTGCAATAATAGAAGGAGTCCCCTCCGGTATTAATATAGACAAAGATTTTATAGACAACGAATTACGCAGACGCCAAGTCGGCTACGGGCGAGGCGCAAGAATGCAAATTGAAACAGACAAAGCTGAAATAACCTCAGGTGTGCGTTTTGGGCTTTCAACCGGTGCGCCTATCAGTATAAATATTATGAATAAAGACTGGGATAACTGGCAAATTCCCATGTCAGTAATGCCCGTAGATATGAATGATCTGGATAACAGAAGCGAGATAGAAAAAAAGCAAATAACAAAATTACGCCCCGGACACGCAGATTATGCCGGAGCAATAAAGTACGGTCACAACGACATAAGAGATGTTCTTGAACGCTCAAGTGCAAGAGAAACCGCAACAAGAGTTGCAGTCGGAGCTGTCGCAAAATGCATCTTGAAAGAATTCGGCATTTGCGGGTTTTCTCATGTGATACAAATAGGCAGTGTAAAATCTAAAATAGAAAAAGATATTGAATCAATCAAAAAAACAGCCGAGTTATCAGATTTAAGATGTGCTGACGAATTTGCAGAAGCAGAAATGAAAGCAGAAATAGACAAAGCTAAAGAAGCCGGTGACACACTCGGAGGGAAAATAGAGATTGTTTTTGAAAATCTGCCCGTCGGGCTTGGTTCATATGTACATTGGGACAGAAGACTTGACGGTAAGATTGCTCAAGCCGTGATGAGCATTCAGGCTATTAAATCCGTTGAAATAGGCATAGGAAACACTGCGGCGGAATTATCCGGTTCTAATACCCACGATGAAATATTTTATCAAAACAATCAATTTCATAGAAAAACGAACAACGCAGGCGGTCTTGAAGGAGGCATGACAAATGGCGAAAATCTCGTCGTAAGAGCTACAATGAAAGCAATTCCGACAATGCGCAAACCGCTTGAATCAGTTGATATAAAGACAAAAGAAGCCTACAGCGCACATTTTGAAAGATCGGATACCTGTGCAGTCGCTGCTTGCGGGGTTGTCGCAGAAGCAATGATTGCTATCGTCCTTGCTGAAGCATTTTTGGAAAAGTTCGGCTCTGATAGCATTGATGAAATAAAAACTAATTTTGAAAACTATCAAAATAAAATTAAACAGATGTAAATACGGGTAAGGAAATTGGACAATAAAAAAAATATTATCTTAATAGGAATGATGGGAGCAGGAAAAAGTACAATCGGACACTTGCTCGATCAAAAGTTGTCTGACTTTTTTTATGTAGACATAGATTTAGAAATAGAAAAAGAAGCGCAAAAACATATTACACAAATTTTTGCAGAAAACGGAGAAGGGTATTTCAGAAATCTAGAAAGTACCGTGATTAAGAAATTTTGCACATACCACAATCAAGTAATCTCAACAGGCGGAGGTGTCGTCGAAAGGATTGAAAACATAATTGAGATGAAAAAAAACGGAATCCTGTTTTATCTCAAGGCAAGCCCGAAAACTTTGTACGAGCGTGTGAGAAAAAACACCACCCGACCTATGCTTTTTCACGAAAATCCCGAAGCCAGACTCAAAGAATTGATGCAAAAAAGAGAAAAATATTACCAACAAGCTGATTTTGAAATAGAAACAGAAGAAAAAGAATTAGTAGAGATAGTTAATGAAATACTGGTGAAATATGACTCAATTAAACATTCTGACAATTAAATTGCCACCAAAAACAGAACAAAAATACGATATCATCATCGGCTCAATGCTGCATAAAAAATTTGATGAATATATTGCTAAATACACAAGTGCAAAAAAATTTCTGCTAGTAACAAACAAAACTATCTGGAATCTATACAAAGAAAAAATAAATATAAGTAACTCTGACTACCTCATTTTAGAAGACGGAGAAGAGTATAAAAATATCCAAACCCTGAAAGAAATTTATGACGCTGCAATAAAAAATAAAATTGAGCGCAAAGACTGCCTAATTGCACTCGGCGGCGGAGTAATCGGAGATATAACAGGACTTGCGGCTGCCACATACCTGCGAGGAATTGATTTTATACAAATCCCTACCACACTTCTGGCAATGGTCGATTCTGCCGTCGGAGGTAAAGTTGCAATAAACCATGAATGCGGCAAAAATCTTATCGGCGCTTTCTACCAACCAAAGCTGGTTTTGTCAGATATCGAATTTTTAAAAACTCTTGACAACAGACAACTAAAAACAGGACTGGCAGAAGTACTCAAATATGCATTCATTGAAAAATCCTGCGGTTGTCCACTAAATTACCGTTTTTTTGATTTTCTTCACGCAAATAAAGATAAAATTCTTGATTTGGACAATAAAACAATGAGCCAATTAATAAATATCTGCTGCAACTTGAAAGCAACAGTAGTTGAAAAAGACGAAACGGAAAAAGGGCTTCGAGCAATATTGAATTTCGGACATACGTTCGCACACGCCATTGAAACACTGACTCACTACACAATCTACACACACGGAGAAGCTGTTGCAATGGGCATGAAAATGGCATTCAAGCTCGCAATCTTGTTAAAAATGATAGATAAGGACTATGCACTTGCCGCCAATGCACTAATCGACAAGTATGAGCTTGTGAGTACAATTCCGGATTTTGATTCGCAGAAATTTATAGACGCAATGATTCTCGATAAAAAAACCGAATCTGAAAAACCGCGATTTATCTTACCCGATGCAGACTTTAGCGTAAAAATGATAACCGATGTTGACCCGTCTAAAATAGCTTGCAGTCTAAAACCTAACCTCTAATTTGAAACGGGCATTTCTCACATCTGGCCTTTGGAACCAACACAAGATTATCCTCAAGATCATACATTTTTGCAATGCGGGTTATCAATCTTGAACCACAAACAGGGCACTCGAGTCCGTCTATATCATGTTCCAAAATACGTTGTTTTATAAATGTAACCTGTTCTGTCTCTGGCAACAACGATAAGTCAGGATGTTTTTCATAAGGTTTAATCTCCTTAGGCATAACCTTTAACCCTTTTGCCAGTTTCTGCCTAATTGTCGAAGCTAAAAACAACTCCTGTCCGGACTCAATCTGTTCAATCATCTCAATCGATAAAGCAGACTTCTTTGCCAAACCCGACTGCGACAAGCCTAATTTCTCTCTGGTCTCAAACACAAATTGTGCAAGCGTTTTGTCTTTCATTACCCTCAAACCTAAACATTGACAGTTTCTTTGTCGGGGTTATAAACTTTTTTGCAATCCTTGCGTTCTCTCCACCAATCCAACAAAGTGCTGGCAAAGAAAATACTTGAATATGTTCCGATTGCAATACCGACAATCATAGCCAGTACAAACTCTTTTGTCGTTTCACCACCGAACAAATAAAGTGCACCCAATGTTAACAAAGTTGTCAAAGAAGTATTGATACTTCTGGTCAAAGTTTGGTTTACACTGGCATTAACAATTTCACCAAAAGTTGCTTTTTTAGCAAAGAACCTGCAATTTTCTCTGATTCTGTCAAAAACAACGATTGTATCGTGGTTAGAAAAACCGATAACAGTAAGAACTGCTGTTATAAATAATGCATCGATATGCACATCAAAGAAAAGTCCGAGAATAGAAAAGAATCCCAAAACGAAAAATGCATCGTGCGCAAGCGAAATCAATGCTATTACCGCATAATCAAGTTGAAAACGAATTGTCAAATACGCTACAATCCCGAGAAATGCGAGAGCAACAGCAATCAACGAGTTTTTGAAAAGTTCAGCACCCAAAGTAGGTCCGATAGAACTTACCTGTACAAGCTGTGCATCGGGATAATCCTGCTTAATTACAGTGGCAATTTTTTGTTCAGACTTAACATCATTACTTTGAAAAGCCGTACGAACAGAGATGATATTTCCAATCTTATTTTCGGCAGAATCACCGGATATACTTGAACTTGGTTTCAACACTTGAATAACAGGACTTTCTATACCGGCTTTTTCCAGCTTATTCCTGATCGTAGATATTTCACTATTTGGAATATCTTTTTGTACGGAATACTGTGAAATAGTCCCGCCAGTAAAATCAATCCCCACTTTAACCGGAAAATGCGTCGGATAAGTAGCCATCGAATAAATCATAGCAACAATGCCGGGCACTACCAGTAAAAATGACAGGGTAAACCACACCCATCTGTATTTTACAACGTCTATTATTTTTTTATGGTGTAATATAGTTTCACTCATTATTATCTCCTTATTCAAACAATTTCAGATGATTAATCCAAAACCCCAAACTTAGCTTTTTCACGTTTTGTCTCAGTAGCTTCATAAGCGTGACCGATATCACTTTGTTTCAGCCCAAACCAACCTGGGTGCTTCAACTGACCCGCACCGAACATCAAGTGCATAAAATTCTTGGTTACAGTTATAGCAGTGAACATACTGACCAAAACACCTATAACCAGAGTAAGAGCAAACCCCTTAATAATACTTGTACCAAGGAAGTACAAGATTACGCAAGTGATGATCGTAGTCATATTCGAGTCAAAAATACTGGTAAACGCTCTGTCAAACCCTGCATTTATTGCAGTAAACAAAGTTCTACCTGCCTTCAATTCTTCTTTTGTTCTTTCAAAAATAAGTATATTAGCATCAACCGCCATACCTATACTCAGGATAAAACCTGCAATACCCGCGAGCGTCAATGTAACCGGAACTATTTTGAAGATAGCAAAAACGAGTATACTGTAAATTATAAGAGCAATATCTGCAATAAATCCGGGCAAACGGTAATATAGCAACATAAACAACATAACAACGCTTATACCGATAACACCGGCAGTTTTGCTCTTATCAATACTATCAGCCCCCAAAGTAGGACCAACCAAGCTTTCTTCAATAATCTTTGCCGGTACAGGCAGTGCACCTGCATTCAATAGATCAACCATCTTCTTTGCTTCTTCATAAGCGAAACCGCTTTCACCGCCTGAAATTTGAGCATGTCCGCCAAGAATCGGTTCTTGAATCACCGGTGCAGACTGCATTTCGCCGTTGAAGAAGATAGCCATAGGCTTACCAACCAGCTCTTGTGTCAGTTTGCCAAATTTTTTAGCACCTTCTGATTTGAATTCCAATGCAACAACCCACTGACCGCTCTGACTTGTTGACACAAGTGCCTTTTGAACATCCTTACCTGTCAAACCGGTTGATACCCAGCTTTGAGTACCATTAAATGCTTCTTGAGGTCTTTTAAATTCCAAATCAGCAGTTTCACCTAGAAATTCTTTTGCCTTAGCAGGATCTTTTATACTCGGAATTTCAACAAGTAATCTTTTTTCACCGGCCTTTTGCACTGTCGTTTCTGAAACACCCAGCGCATTTACTCGGTTTTCTATTGCATATTGCAAACTATCCATCATATCCGGTGTAATTTTTGCGATTGTAGCAGTCTTTTGTGCTTCAAGAACAAGTCTTGAACCGCCGACCAGATCCAAACCAAGCTTTGTTGGCTTGTTAAATATCACGATTACAGCCGCAATTACAAGCAGGATAATTGCCCAAAACATAACTTTTTTATTTTTCATATTCTGCCCCTAATTTTAAATTCTCTTCTTATCTATTATTGTATCAAAAAAAAGAAATTCAAGTTAATCAACAGGGCAGGTTTTACAAATCCTTGAAAAAAAATCGGCAGAAAAGACTCAAATTAGCGCTAATACAAGTATTTAATCTACTTGTTCACACTTTCGATAATATAAGATTCCAGAGCATTTTTTACAGCAGACATTGCCTTATCTCTGAACTTTTCATCCAGAAGTAGCGTATATTCACTCGGATGTATCATATAGGCAACCTCTATCAACACAGACAAGGGCATCGTCGTTCTGGTAATAACAAAACTTCTATTCCTCAACCCGTCATCTCTGGTTCCCAACTCACTAACAAGCGTATCTTTTATTGTTTCAGCGAGCTTTTTCGCTTCTTCATTATAGTAGAATACGGAGGTTCCGTGTTTTTCATAAGGATTTGCCCCATCAGGCAAAGCATTAGCATGGATACTTAGCAAAATCAGCGCATCAGAATCCTTAGCAATCTGCGGTCTATCATACAACGGCACAGAAACATCCTCATCCCTTGTCGTTACAACCTTTGCACCGGCATCTTCAAGCATGCTCTTCAACCGCATTGACATATCCAACGTGAGTTCTTTTTCTTTAACACCGGTAGGTCCGATTGAACCGACATCATCACCGCCATGACCCGCATCTATCGCTATGGTTATTCCTTTCAGCGGTTGTTCTAAATCAATTTTAGGTGCTTTTCTTATTTTTATAACCAGCTTGTTATCCTCATAATATACATCGTATCCCCAGTTTTTGTGTTTTAATTCTATAAAGTACTTTGAAACCTTTGTAGTTTGTGTTGTAGCTATTGCAATATTTTTGACCGAGTCCATGGATTTGAAAATTTCATTATCACAAGCATTGCTGCCAATGTTGAACAAATCAACCTCGAGTCCGTTTTCGTCACCAAGTTCCTTTACAATAAACGGAACTTTTAGATCAACGGAAATTTTTATATATTCATAATTCTTATCTGAAGAAAGCTCGACATCGCTTATTGTAGCCGGAATAGGCGCCTTGACTACAGACTGGCTAAAAACCTTAGATTCATCAATCCATCCGTACTTATCAGGCTCTAATAACACCCGATAATAATTCCCCTTCTTGCCATTGATAATCAATGAAGTATCTTTACTCAAATGAGTTAACCTGCCGGCATTTATGTCCGGTAACGCCCTGAGTGGTGTACCATCCGCTAACACCACCGCATATATGTAACTATCTTCATCGAATCCTTCTAATTCTTTTTCGACAGAAATATTTGCAGGTTTGCAATCTTTTTTTATTGTATATGTCTTTGACTTGACCGTATTATCTTTTTTAGATTCCAGAACGAAAGTATTTTCACCGTCGTTTAGTGTAACAACTTCCACAAATGCTCCGTTATCCCAGACTTTAACAGGTTTGTCATTAATCATTAAAGTAGCGTCAGGTTCAGTGCTTCCGATAAAAAACGTAGATGCCGCTGCTATTTCAACATTGTCTGTTTTCGGATACACAACCTCCAGCGCATTAACGCTTTCTGAAACAAGAATAAAAATAATAAACAATGACGCTATCAATAAAAATCTTTTCATCTTTTTATTATTGGACAGAACAAATGTTTCGTCAACCAACGTATAGATGATGTTTAAACCGTCCGCATACAAAGACTTAATCCAAATAAACAAATCTCGTTTTCACAAAAAAAATTACTATGTTAAAATAATTTTATGGATAAAGAAGAAGAATTGAGAATTATCGAAGAAATGCAAGCGGTTGCGGCACAGATGAAGGCTGATGACATTGCAGAAAATCCGGAGTCGGAAACTGAACTTTTTGACTGCGATTGCTGCGCAAAAGTTAAACCGCTCGCAGGCTCCATCGCTTATGGACCGGTTAGACTTTGCAATGACTGTGTATTGCTTGCTGAAACCGGTTTTGCTCTCGGAAAAATTAAGAATATCGACGACCTTATTAAAGCAATGGAAGATACACGACTTGAAGAAATTTGCGGTTTTATCAGAGAAGATGAGGCAAGACATAACAACTAACTATGCAGATTAACTTTTTTAATAAACTTAATAAACTCGATGCATATATCCTAAAACAAATTTTGGAAGTATTCATAATGGGCATTGTAGTTTTTACCTCCATAATCTTTGCATCAGATACATTTATTACATTGATAAAACAAATTACGATGTACGGAATTCCGTTCAATATAGCACTTATGATAGTACTGCTCAACCTTCCTGCCGTAATTGTTATGGCAATCCCTATGAGCGTATTATTTTCTACCGTTATGACCTTGAACAGACTCAGTCTTGCATCTGAAATTACGGTTATGCGCGCATGCGGAATCGGGCTTAACAGAATTGCAAAACCTATATTCATTTTTGCAGCTACTATGGCACTTTTGACCTTTACAGTAAATGAAACGATTGTGCCTATTACAAATCAACAATCAAAGACTCTCGCAGTCTGGGCATTGGGACAGAAAAATATCCCCAACGGTAAACAAAATTTCAGTTTCAAAGAACTCAATGACGGAGCAATAAAAAGATTATTCTACGTCGAAAAATGTGAAGACAATACACTAAAAAATGTCTCGGTTGTAGACTTTTCAAATAAAGATACCGTCCAAATTATACAATCCCAAAGCGGAAAAACAAGCCCTGAAGGATGGCTATTCCAAAGAGGTGCTGTTTATACAATTTCACTCACAGGTAAAATCCTCAATACAACCTGGTTTGCAGAATCACTTGCCGATTTCGGAATGGATGTTAAAGACAAGCTTACGGAAGAAGAAGCTACACAATATAACGTTATTGCTTTGTGGAAGTTTATTGAGAACAACAGGCATAAAAAAGACAAACAAACTCAATCTATCTTCAAAATAGAATTGTACAACAAGATTGCCTTCCCTGTAACTACTGTCGTTCTTGTTCTCCTCGGTGTACCATTGGCAATTACTCCGCCCAGAGTAAGGTATAACAGGGGGGTTCTGTTTAGTATTTTAATTATTTTCTTGTATTATCTGCTTAGAGCATTATCTTTATCATTGGGTGAAGAATTAAAGATATCGCCGGCTATGGCAGCGTGGATTCCTAATATAATACTGTTTATTCTCGGAAGTATTTTATACTACAAGAAGGTTTATACTATTAATTAAAAAATTAATCCGGAGTTTGGCAGACAACAACCCTGTTTCGACCGTTCTTTTTTGCTTCATAAAGTGCACTGTCAGCTCTTTGGTACAATTCTTGAGGAGTTTGCATTGATTCATCAAAACAGCTCACACCGACACTTATGGTTACATTAAGTTTGTCTATCTCAGAAATATTTATTTGAGTTTTCTCAACGGCAGAGCGCAACCTTTGCGCAACAAATTCCGCTTCTGTTAACGATGTATACGGCAACAATACACAAAACTCTTCTCCACCGTACCTTGAAGCAATATCGTACTCTCTTAACTCGGCTTTAATTATTTTAGCAACACTTTTCAGCACACAATCACCCGCTGCATGCCCGTAAGTATCATTGACTTTTTTAAAATAATCGATATCAGTCATAATACAACACAGTGGTTTTTTCTTACGGCGAGCAGTAGCGACTTCTTGATTTAAGCGAACTTCAAACTGGCGACGATTATTTAAGCCCGTTAGGGCGTCCAAAGTTGCATACTGAAGCATTGTAGCGTACGAATCGGCTTTTTCAATCGTAATTGATGCCTGTTTTGCCAGTAGTGAAATATATTCAATATCTTTTTGAGACAATTTATCAAAACTATTACCTGCAGCTATAGCCCCTATTGCTTTATCTTGATTTTTTATTGCCCAAACACCAGCCTTTAAATCCGGCGAAATTATATTACTTTTTGAATCATTAAAATGCTCCAGAATTGAAAGTATCTTTTCATCCGAACAATCTGACGGCCACACGAGTTTAAAATCAGCGTTCTCGTCTTTCATAAAAATATAAATCAAATGCTCTACGACAAACTTATCAACCATTTCTCCGATAAGCGGAATAATATAAGCAAGCTCATACTGAGTTTCGATTAGCTTTGCAATATTTTTCATAACATTGAGAAAATTTATATTAATAACCATCTGATTATTGAGAATTTTATTTGTAACAGCAGCCGAAATCTGGGTAACTGCTATACCAAGCGAAATGAGAAAATCGGACTTTTTCACCTCATTTATAATCTCATCAAAATCAAGTTCCAAAACCCCGAGTGTATCTTTGTCATTACGTATTAAAAAATACAATATATTATTTTCTGCCTTTAAATATTGCGAAAATTTATTTTCTAACATCTCCATCGACAAACAATAGGATAAGATATTATTGTTTAGGACAAAAGCCTCCTTATCAGGATTGCTCTTTAAATTAGAAAAGATCTTCTTAACAGCTTCATTCTGCGCATTTTTTTCAATTACGAGCCAGTTTTTAACAAAATCGCGCAAAGAACCGGACTGCTCATCCCACAAAAATACTCTTAAGTTATTCACATTAAGATACTTTTCAAATATAGCTTTCAATTCGTTTACAAAACAAGCCTCATCAACAACCTTCGCAAGGCTGTTTGACACCTCCCACAAGAAATCCAATTCGAGTTTTTTCAATCCACTCATCGGAGTTCTTCATCTCCCTCAAATATCTCTTTACCGGTACATTTACCGAAATTTTTTCTCAGATACTTCTCTGCTTCCTCGGTAGCTACAACTTTGCCGTTTACATAAGTAATAGCCCCGCGTCCGAGCGGATCATTTTCATCTTCTACCTTTTCAGACAGTATATGAGGAGTCCTTGAGCCCTCTTTCAGCATTTCATCGGGGAGTATACCATGTTTTATATGCGTGCCGTCTTCATTTTCATTCTGGGCATAATATTTTTCAGTAACGGTCGACATAACATCAAACATATATCGTGCAACATACGGATCCCCTGTAGTATCAACCAACAACGCCGCTTTTTCCAATTCTTCTATTGACTCACGGTATTTCTTTATATGCTTTAGCAATAATGCAAGATTATAATGAGCTTCAAAAGACATTGGTTCCGTCTCTATTGCCTGACAATAACCCAAACCTGCCTCTTTGTAGTTGCCTATCAAGTAATTTGCTATTGCATAATTGTAGTTTATATCAAAACTCTTTTTATGTCTTTTCAAAGCTTTTTTGTAGCATTCAATTGCCTTTTTCAAATACTGATCAGAAGCATACGTTTTTTCGCCCATCAAAAGAGATTTACCACGATATGCAATTCCCATGTTATACCATGCAATCGTTTTATTATCCTTTGTACTCCTTACATTGTTATAGATCAGAGGTATGTATATGGTAAACCTATTTGTCTCAAGAATCGTCTGATACTCACGAATAGCCAGATCGTAATCCGCAAGCTTTTCTGCGGCAACGATCCCCATATTCATACGACAGACAATATGTTTTGGATCATACTCTAATGCCTTATCATACTCTCTTACTGCAGATTCAAAATCTTCATATTTTACGTAGATATTACCGAGATTACATCTGGCAATAGAATGCTCCGGATACTTGTCCAATCCTTTTTTATATAATTTTATTGCCTCTTCCATCTGACCGCGTCTATAAGCCTTATCGCCCTTATATACATAATAAAACCCATAGCATTTATTTATCTGTTTTTCAAACCAACCATAAAAGAAAAATACACAAACAAACGTCAGCAATATAAAAACTAACAATATAACTTTGGTGACAGTACTTTTCAGGATTTTTAACAATAAATTCATAGCTATATTGTAATCGTTAGCACATCAGAGAGCAAGTTTTTTATCTGCAACCCACACAATTCAATTTTACAGACAATAGTATTGTAATCCTTTTTATACAAACAGGATTGATGTTTTTATAAAAATATGTTATACTACAATTGTAACAAGAAAGACAGAAAGAACATGAGCAAAGTACTTTTGTTGAATTCAGAGAATAGACCGCTTCGGATATGTTCGTGGAAGCGTGCATTAGTCTTAATTCTCAAGGGCAAAGCTCAATGTGCGTCAACAATAAAAAATATTGAAGATTTTATCACCATCAACAACACCAGTATACCCAGGGTTATACGCCTAAACTACCATGTGGCAGTTCCATATTCGGAACTGCCTTTTAATAGGGAAAATATTTTTGTCCGTGACGAATATACCTGTCAATATTGCGGCAAAAAATTCAAATACAGCGAGCTTACACTCGATCACGTATACCCGAAATCACGACTGGGACCTGATATTTGGGAAAACATAGTAACCTGCTGCAAAGAATGCAACCAGTACAAAGCCGATAAAACCCCTAAAGAAGCTGGAATGAAACTTCTGAGACGACCATTTCGACCGAAGGAATATTTAGAGTTTGAAATGAAAAAATACACCTACTCCGACAGAAAATACTGGGAACAGTGGGCAAGCTGATTTAATCTTGATTATTTTAAATATTCGTATATCTTCTCCGACTCAAACAAATCCTTCAATTGGGAATACCCGCCTACGTATTTGTTGTTTATTGTTATCTGAGGGACGGTAGCACGCTCAGACAGGTTAAATTTTTTCTTGAGTTCTTCTCTTTTCTTCTCTTCATCATCAGATATATCGTGTTCATTGTATTTCAACCCGTTTTTCGTCAATAGCGTCTTTGCCTTTATGCAAAAAGGACAATCGGGAAGTGTGTATATTTCTATATCGTTCATCTGCATCTCCTTTTTATCAATTATAAAAGGAGAGCTCTCTAAACACATTAGACAATATGACTAGTTAAAAAACAATTCCAATACAAGTGCCGTTCCATCAAGAAGAATATTTGCTATGAAAAGCATCAATACCAATACTGCAAACCACTTTTGAACATCTTTAACCAGAATTACATGTTTGTTATGCCTTTTTGCCATTAACTCGGCATACTCATCTTTATTAGGCGCAACAGGTAGCAAACTCTCCATTCGTTCCAACACAGCATTGTACTTTATCTTAATAATAGACGAATACGAGTCCTGATTCGAAAACCACATTACGCACAGCATTATCCCGAAGAACTCAATTCCAGTGAGAATTGTGTAATACTCAGAATGAACCGTCTTCAAAAACAACATCAACAAAAACAAAACGCCCACCAACACAATATAAAACCGGTTAATCAAAAACGTCCTGTCAATGTAGCGTTCTTTTGATTCCGAGTAAATTCTGTACTCCTCGAGTATTAAATGTTTTTCATCCATATTCACACCACCAAACCTTGATTTAACACACCATATACAGTAAATTTCTGCACAACTTGAGTATATACCATTTTAGTTTCACTTACAATATTAATTTATATTAAAATTCAGCAAAAATATAGCAATAAAATTCATATAGCGGTTTTATAATATTGGAAGGTAATGGAGTGTAAATCTATGATCCCAGCAGTTTCTACAACAAATATAAATACAACAACATCAAACAGACAAGAATCATTCAAAAGAATATCTCGTCCTGTTGACGAAAAGAAAAGCACATTTGCAGACAAAGCCGCTTGGACTGGTGTACAATTTGCGAAAGGTGCAGCAATAAGTATCGTTTGGGATTCAATACTCAACGGTATAAAATTGATTTCTAAAAAAGGTAACAAAATTACGATCCCCGAGATGGCTAAAAATGCGGGCACTTTCGGTCTGTTGTGGATTGCTGTAGGACTTGTCGTTGACGGATTTGACAAACTCTATCGCAACAAACAATCCTAAACATCAACATCTAGCTTGAATATTTCTTTACCAGCTTGTCAAGCAGATTCACCATAATATTTTGATACTTTTCGCAATTTTCTTTTGATTTTGCCTCAAATCGCAGTGTAAAAACAGGCTCAGTATTACTTTGGCGTATCATAGCAAAACCGTCATCAAAGATTATACGCATGCCATCCAACGTAATAATATCCTTTATAGGCGATTCAAACAAATTGTTATTCTTTTCAACCGTTTTTTCAAGTTCAGAAAGAACAGGTTTTTTAAATTCATTAGCACACCGAAAACGAACTTCTTTAGAAGTAAACACACCCTCAAACGGAGTCAACAACTCATCTAATTTAAAATCAGGTTTTTGCAACTTGTGTTTAGCGACAATTTCTATAATACGGCACCCGGCATAAATTGCATCATCAAAACCGTAATATCTGTCCTTAAAGAAAATATGTCCGCTCATTTCACCTGCCAGTATGGCATTTTCTTCCTTCATTTTAGATTTTATGTAACCGTGACCGGTTTTGTACATAACAGCTCGCCCGCCGCAACTATTAATCGTGTCATATAACACCTGTGAGCATTTAACCTCAGAAACAATAGTCGGAGTTTCACCCCTTTTTGCCAACTGCTCAATAACATCTATAGCGTAGATTAACAATAGCTTGTCACCGGTTAGGCTGTTGCCGTTTGGGTCAATAACACCGATCCTGTCAGAATCACCGTCAAATGCTATACCAAGATCAGCTTTTTGTGCGACAACTTCTTTCTTAATAGCATCCAAAGTTTTTTCATCACTGGGATTTGGGTGATGGTTAGGAAAATTACCGTCCGGTTCCGAGAAAAGTTCAATAACCTCACAACCCAGTTCTCTGTAGAGTTTCGGACCGACAATCCCGCCTGTGGCATTGCCGCTGTCAACAACTACCTTAATCCCTTTGCCTATTGACGCAAACTTATTTACAATATTTTCTATATATTGTTCAGTTATATTGTACTGTTTTGAAATACCGTGACGCATGGAAGAATCGTCGGATGAAGCTTCTTCAAAGGTCAATTCTTTAATCCGTTTTATTTGCTCTTCACTCATCGATGCCTTGTTGAATGTCAACTTCAAACCGTTATATTCACTGGGATTATGACTTGCAGTAACAATGAGCGCACCAGAAATTTTACCTGTTCCGATAATCTCCTCAGGGATCGCCGCAAATTCTGAATAGTAACCCAACGGTGTGGGTACAACTCCTATATTTAAAACGTTTGCTCCGGTAGATGTTATCCCTTTAATCAATGATTTCGCCAATGGTTCCGAATGTAACCTAACATCTCTGGCTACACTTACCCATATATTTTTAGCTTCTATATCGGTATTCTCTTCTATAAATCGAATATATGCCTTACCAACATAATAGTATAATTCTTCAGTTATATCTTCACCATATATGCCTCTAATATCATTTTTTCCGAATGCCCTTGTTTCAATAGACGCTGCCATTTTTCAAACTCCATACTTTTTGTTAAAAATATTATCACACAAATCTTCAAAAAATTAAATACATACAATCTTGTTTACCCCCTACAAAAGCCTACAGAATTGATAATCCGACAAAATCAAATAATTTGAACATAATCATTGTAAAATCTCAAAATGGAATTATTTTTGCTGAAATGCTAAAATCCAACTATGTTACCAGACTTAATCAAATCGCTTTGGTACGAATACAAATCCTGGTTTGTACCCGAAAAAATCAAATATAAAATAACCGGCGAGTGCAAAAAATGCGGCAAATGCTGCAATTATATGTACAGCTTTGACACGTACACAGAAAAAGAATTTAAAATTATGCAATTTCTTTATCCAGCATACAAAAGATTTTATATTAAAGGCAAAGATGAAGACGGAAATTTTATATTTGCCTGCAAATACGTCACAAAAGAAGGACTTTGCTCAGTCTATGACAAACGGCTTGCAATGTGCAAACGATACCCTGCTGAATACATTTTCTATCCTGCAAAAATGCATGAAGGTTGCGGATTTACAGTCGAGAAAAAAGATTTCAAAGATTATTTAAACAAACACTCATACTAAAGTATAGTTTATAAAAAAAATAGTCATGTTATAATTTAAGTATGGCAGACGCAATAACAACAACAATGGCAGAACAAACATACGCAATTCAAACTCTCTTGATGGCACAAACGCAACAAGAACTTCAAGGAGATATTGCTATGCAGCTCATTCAAAGCGCAGTAATGCCGCAAACCGAATGGCAAGACCCCTCAGAAATTACCCCTGCACAACTCAAATCTCCGATTGATATAAGAGTATAGTTGCGGTAGCTATAGATTCATATTGAGTTTAGGTATTTTGATATTGAATATTTTTTCAATATCGACGTTGTTTATAAAAATATCTATAAATTCACCCGGTTTAACATTTTGAAAATCGGCAATATCAGGTATAATACCGAGAATTTTAGCATCTGAATATTCTTCAATCAATCTTGGTGCAGTTTTTATTGCCAAATCATCAGTTCCGGACGGATATTTATTAATCAAAACACCCGCAATATTAATCCCCATAGTTTTTGCCTGATTAATAGTCAAAAGGGTGTGATTCACCGTACCGAGATCGGGACGGGCAACGATCAAAGCAGGAATATTCAAAAGTTTTATTACATCTGCAATAGTTTTTTCGGGCAGAATCGGCACCATAAGCCCACCTGCCCCTTCAACAAGCACTACCTCACAACGTTGTCTCAACGCCTGAAACTCTCTCTCAACGGTCATTAAACTCATATTTACACCGTCAATCTCGGCAGCAATCAACGGAGCCGTCGGCGGTTTCAGGCTATATGAACAGAGAGTTTCAATATAGAAGTCTATTTTTTTTATAAATGCTAAATCAGGTGAAACATAAAATCCGTTTTTTTCTTGTGCACCACTTTGAAACGGTTTATAAACACCTGTTTTATACCCCAAGGATTGCATCACGGCAGCAAGACCTGCGGTAACCGCAGTTTTTCCAACATCAGTATCTGTACCTGTGACAAATAAATTCATTGTAAGTCCTTCTTCTTCGCCGCTTCTTGCTGCAACTTTTCAGCTTTTTCAAGCTGTTTGAGTAAATCTTTAATTTCTTTGGGCTTAATATACTTAAACTGACCTTTTTTCAATCCCTGTATATTTACGGTACCGTGAGAAACCCTTTTCAAAGATACGACCGGATGTCCTATATAATCGAGCATCCTTCTTATTTGTCGATTTAATCCCTGATACAAAGTTACCTGTAAAACGCTATTTTTCCCTTCGTAGTCAACAACCATAACATCTGCATAGGCAATTTTGCCCTTTTCAATCTCAATACCCTTAGCCATTTGTAAAAGTTCATCGGAGTTTAGCTTGCCCTCAGCAACTACCCTATATATTTTAGGTATTTTTACAGATGGATGAGTAAGTTTGTTAATCAAATCACCATCATTTGTTAAAATCAAAAGTCCGGTAGAATCTTTGTCTAATCTGCCAACCGGTTTCAGCTCTTTCATTTCCGGCGGCAAAATATCATAAATTGTTTTTCTTCCCTTTTCATCATCACAGGTTGTAATATAACCTGCCGGCTTATAATATTTAACGTAGACAAGCGTCGATTTTTTCAACGTCTGCCCGTTAACAGACACATTGTCACGAGCATTAACAAGATATCCCATTTCGGTTATCCTCTCACCATTGACTTTCACAACACCGGCTTCAATTAGCTCATCAGCTTTTCTGCGCGAACACAAACCACTTTGAGCAATATATTTATTCAGTCTGACCTTTTCTTCCTTAACTTTTTTCATAGCTATATCATGAATAAAAAAGCTCTAAATTGCAAGGTATACTAAGTTATGCTAAAATCCCACACAGGGGGGGTATTATGGAATTTACAAAAAGATTAAACCTAATTTTTTTGGGCTTAATATTTTTCATAAATTCTGTAATTTACTACGCAAAAATCACATACCTGTACACAGATTTTGGAAGAGAAGCCTTTTACCCGCTCGCAATAACACAAGGTGAAGTATTATACAAAGACATTTTCAATATGTACGGTCCGTTCTCGTACCTGTTTAACGCATTTATGTACAACATTATAGGCGCAAATATCCATACCCTCTACATTGTAGGAATAATATCAGCCTTTATTATATTGTGTTTTGTATACCTTATTGCAAGAAATTTTTCGGATAAATTAACCTCCACGGCAATAACTCTTGTAATAATGCAAAGTGTGGTTTTTTCAAAATTCATAATGAATTATATACAACCCTACTCCTATGCAATAACCTACGGGCTATGTGCAATGCTCGTTTCTATATATTGCTACATAAAATACTCAAACTCTAAAACCAGTACATATTTGGGAGTTGCATCGTTTTTTGCAGGAGTTGCATTTGCGAATAAATACGAATTTTTGTTTTATCCTATTTTGCTGTTTTTATGCCTGATATTTATACACAAAGAAAAAAAATTATTCCTGCCTCTTTTTCTCTTTGCCCTTCCTAATCTTGTATGCTTTTTATTTTTATTCAAACATGGATTAACCTTTTATGATTTAATTGAAAATTTCAAGCTTGTTGCTAAATGCGCTAACACAGACGCCTACCAATACTTTTTGAAAAACGCGATGGGGTTCTCAATTGAAGGATGTATCGTTTCAATAGGATCAATAATTTTGCTTCTAATTTTATTTTTTGGGACAGAAAAGCTCTGTGAGAGAGCGAAAAATCACGCATACTTGCTCATTGTTCCGCTGGGAATAATTTTGTTTGTGACTAAAACTCAAAACTTCATCTTACAGGGATTAGCAATTCTTGTTACAATTTTGCTTTTAGTGAAATTTAAAA
Source organism: uncultured bacterium (assembly GCA_949291445.1). GTDB lineage: Bacteria > Cyanobacteriota > Vampirovibrionia > Gastranaerophilales > Gastranaerophilaceae > Spyradomonas. The sequence goes on from CASEVT010000024.1 coordinate 26,460, forward strand.
AAGCAAAAACTTCAAAAATATACCTTTTTGTATTCATATGCGCAATTATTTTTAGCATAAAAAGCTATATCGCCCTAATAGTCCCAAACGGATACGGTGCATATTGCTTACCGCTGATACTTATTGCATTGATTGGGATAACCAGTATTTCTCAGATAACGGATGATACAAAAAAAAGTATCGTTATTTTACTGAGTTCAATTGCACTTGCTAACAGTATTATGAACTTATTCCTCATAAAAAATCGAATATATGAAATCAATTCGCCATCAGGCAAAATAAAAAACACACAAAAAGCAGCAATGAGCTATAATAAGCTTCTTAACTACATCCAAAACTCAACCAATAAAGATGACAAAATAATAGTTTTGCCGGAGACGCCACTGTTAAACTTTCTAACGAACAGAAAATCAGACAACTACTACAATGACTTTACGCCGGACAGACTTGAAGCATATACAGAAAACAGGATAATTGAAAGATTCAAAACACAACCACCAAAATATTTTATCATAATAAAAATACCGCAAAAACCGTACGGCAAAGGTGCATTTTCAGAAGACTACGGAACTGAAGTTTTTCAATGGATATCGAAAAATTATACACTCGAGCAAAAAATATTAGATGATGTACCGGTTTTAATATTTAAGAAAATATGATATCATATTGAAAATACAAAATGGCATATTTCGGCTAGAGTGCAGGAAGGACAAGACTTGAGACTATTTGAAGAACACAATCTTAAAGGAACACTAATCTGCGTTGAGGGAATAGACGGTTCCGGCAAATCCACTCAGTTATCGATTCTTCGTGATTGGCTTAAATCAAAGGGATTGGACGTTATACACACAGAGTGGAATTCCTCCGAACTTATCTCGCAAACAACCAAAAAAGCGAAAAAGAAAAACCTGTTAAGCCCGAGAACATTCAGTCTTTTGCACGCTGTAGATTTTGCCGATAGACTTGAACAAATCATTATACCAGCAATGAAAGCCGGTTTTATCGTACTGGCTGACAGATATGTATATACTGCTTTTGCAAGAGATGTTGCAAGAGGTGTGGATAAGGACTGGGTAAGAAACATGTACGGTTTTGCAATAAAACCTGATTTAACATTGTATTACAGCATCAATGCGGAGACATCACTCGAAAGAATCTGTTCTAATCGTACACCGAGTTTCTATGAGGCAGGAATGGACCTAAAACTTAGCAACAATCCGTATAAAAGCTACGTTATTTTTCAAAACATGGTAAATACTGAGTATTTGCAGATGGTTGATGAATTTGGATTGGTCAAAATAGATGCACAGCAATCCATACATTCAAAGCAGCTTAAGATGCGCGAATACGTAACTAATTGCCTTAAGAAAAAAGGAATAAATATTTAATGGAAAACAGAAACACAAAACATGAATATCCCGGTTTGCTCATAGTGATCGAAGGAACTGACGGTTCTGGAAAGTCTACACAAATCAACCTGTTAAAACGTTGGATAGAAGATAAGAGTTATGGTTGTATGGTTAGCGAATGGAAAACGTCCAGACTAATTGCCAATGTTATTGATGATGCAAAGGACAGAAACTTGCTCAACGCAACCACATTCAGTCTTCTTTATGCAGCAGATTTTGCCGACAGACTTGAAAACACAATTATCCCAGCGCTAAAAGCCGGTTTTGTAGTATTACTTGACAGGTATACGTACACAGCCTTTGCACGTGACGTTGTCAGAGGACAGGATATGGAATGGGTAAAAAAGCTTTACAATTTTGCACCTGAACCTGATTTAACATTTTATCTTGAAGTACCGATTGACATTCTTTTGAAGCGTGTCATCGGGACTACCGGTTTGGATTATTGGGAATCCGGACGTGATATTGGGCTAAGCTCTGATTTTTACAAAAGTTTTAAAATCTATCAGGGAAAATGCCTTGATGAATATGAACAAATGAAGTCAGAATACAATTTTAACAGCATTGATGGAACTTTGCCTGTCGAAGAAATCCACAAAAAAATAGTCGAAAAAGTTCAGTGTCTTTTAAATGAAGGAAAACTTGATTAACAAAACTTCACATTTGGCGGTTTGCACATGCAATTTTTTCTGATATCTCGTTTTTATATACTTAAGAGATAAAAATTGGAGAGAATATGGCACCTATTGATGCAAACAGAAAAGCACAAATAGAAGCTCTTGTTGCAAATGCGGTCAATCAAAAATTAGCCGCAACGGATAAAATCCAAAGCAATGAGGATCTTAAGAGTGCAAAAAATGATTCAGTGTCAATTTTTATCGATGACGACATGAGCAAAGCAGAAAAAGACTATGCATTCAAATTTTACGCACAAACGTTATTGAAAAAATATTACGATAAAGACCAAAACGGAGAAATTACGGTAGAGGAATTTGCCCTAAAAGAATATGAAAACAACAAAAAGCTTGCACAAACACAACGAGACAACGTAATTGCACAGCGCAGCGCACATTTCACAGCCGAACAGATGGATATAGACGGAGACGGAAAGATCTCCGTTGACGAGTTTACATATTTTCGAAAATCAGCAGACAAAGCCGACGGCAATCAAGATGGCATAATCAGAATGCTCGGCGAATTTTGGCAAATCGAATCAATAACCGGTCAAAATGCTAAAAATGCCACGGTAAAGGCAGTTGTAGAGGAATATCTTACCGGAGAAAATTTAACGGAAGAAGATCAAACATATTTAAGCGCCGCAGCGAGAAATATAAGGAATTCTCAAGCATTAGATGCAGCGAATACTTATGGCATAAGATTAGACGAAACAAAGACGAAGACAATATATTTAGGTGATTCAGGCCCATACACCGATGAAGCAGATCAAGCAACGGATGGAAGTGACAATCCGACAGACCCTGATGACGCAACAGACATCCCGTCATATGAGGACAAAACGAAAAAAGCTCAACAGCCAACAACACCGGTTTTTGAAGATCAAACGAAATCTGAACCTATACCGGTTTTTAACGACAAAACAAAATACACTCTCAGAGGACTTAATCAAAATACAATGAACCCATATGGAATGTACGGTTTTTCAACATATTATACACAACCGAAACCCAATAAGTTGTTCCAATTAGGTAACATTATCGGCAATGCATTCAATCTGTTTTTTATGGGAAAATTTTTGTTCGGACAAAATGATTCCATGGGCGGATTACGCTGGTGGTTTTAGGAATCGGCAGCATTTTTACGTTGGTTAAGCAGCTCCGCCTTTTTGTCTATCTCAACGATAACATTAATTATCATATGAATAACTAAAAGCAAATGCGGAGAAACCTTTGCAGAATTAGTAAGGTTGATTTTTCGCTCTTGAGAGTCAGAATCTTCCTGAGTTTTTCGGATGGTAAAAGAAATATTATTCTCCATATCGAATCCGGTAGAATTATTTTTTATTGCATCTTGAAAATCTTTTTTCGGAAAATTTTCATCACAGGTTAGATCAATATCCAGATTGTTTTGACTTTTTACAAGCAAGACCTTAACCTGACCATAATTTTTGGTGGTAATAATAATAGTAACTACACTATCAGAATCATCACTACCGGAATTTTCATTCTGTTCAAAATCGATACTAAACCCAGCTTCACCGGAAAGCGGAAGCCACGGCAAATACATTAGCATAAGCGATTTTAACATTGCCGATTGAGAAGTATCAGGCGTTGGAATACAAGCATTAATTAATACAGACATTTCTTTTAGCTGTTGAGTGTTGTATATCCCTGATTGGTGAAGAGTAGCTATTAGTTTTGAAATTTTTTCTGCCGCTTCTTTACCGTGGGACTGTAACAGCTGCGCCAGCTTAGACATATCAATACTTTTGTTCATCAACTCTGCAATATCTTTTGCACTCAATACCTGTGTTGTATTGGTTTTCAAAAGCAGTTCAACAAGATCTTTCATATCCTTTGGAAAGTTCAAAAATTCTCTCAACATTAAAGTCCGCTCAAGATCGTTTAATTGCTTAAGCTGCATTTGTGTATTCATAATATCTGTCTGTTGAATGAGGTTCCTTTGGATGTTTTGAACAGTTTGATTCAACATTTTCATTGCAACCTGCTGTGATTGCTGAAAATTTTCATTCGCATTTTGCGGCTGCGGCTGAGCCTGCGGCTTACCTATACTATAATTGAATGCATTTTTTATAAACTGTCCGAGACCGATTTCACTCATATTTGCACCCGATTTTATTACTTATTAGTATATTATGAGTTTAATGAAGAAGTTTGTAAATACTAAAAAATTAAAAAGTATTTTGCGAACTTTTTTCAAAGATAAAGCGGCTTTCACCTAAAGCAAGGTTTTTCAGTGAACACATACCATTTTGCCTGTCGAACACACCTATACTGGTCAATCTGTTTGCAACGATTTCATTCAAATCTCTCGGCGCTATAAACAATGCGCATTCGGATGTACATTCGTTATTACTAAAAGGACATTTCTTGCTCATAGGTTGATAATGACAGATATTTTACGATTATTGAATACACAATTCGATGTATTTTTTGAAATTTGCCTTTAACATTTTTTAATATAATATTATAATAATTGTGACTGGGTAGAAAAAATCCTTATAAATTGAGTTGTCTAATAAATTAGGAAAGGGCAAAAATGAATCTCGTATCACTCATCTCCAAAGCACTAGTACCGACAAATGTAAACGCCGTCCAAACAGCGACGACCCAAAGGTCTTCAAACCCTTTCATTAACCCGTTTATGTCAGAAAACGCAACAAACTATTACGGCAAAAACAAACCGGTTAGAGGCGGATATTTTGCAGGCTACTACAACGGTAAACCCAACATTGTCGGTAAAAGATTGTTTATAGAAGTATAAGCGCACTTATCTGCTTGCATATAAGACCTAAGCTCGAAAATCAGACGATTGCCCCATCAGAAATTTTGTATATCTCAACATTTTTAAGATAATCTTCATCATACAAAACAGTATCAACCGACGTAATAATAGTTTGAGTATCATCGCCTATTGCATTTAGTAGAAAATTCTGTCTTACATTATCAAGCTCTGCCAGCACGTCATCCAAAAGCAAAACCGGAGTATCTTGGATTTTCTGCTTAATCAATTCAAGTTCAGCAAGCTTCAAACTCAAAACAATTGTTCTTTGTTGACCTTGAGAAGCAAATTTCTTTGAATCAATCTCATTAATATAATAAGAAATATCATCACGGTGCGGTCCGACAAGCGATTGTGAGCGAATTATCTCTTCTTCTTTTCGCTGCAACAACTTTTCTTGAAAATATCCGGCAATTTCTTCCACAGAATATTTTATATCAGACCCAACAGACAGATCACCCAGAACAGAAGAATTATATTGAATAGACAAAGACTCATTGTTCGCAATCAGAGAGTGCTTGAGCTGCGCAATTTTTTGCAACTCCGCCAAAAACTTCAATCTCAGATAAATTATATTACTGCCGCAAACAGCAAGCTGAGTATTCCACACATCAAGCAAATCCTTATTCATTGTGGGGTTATTTCTCAACTCTTTCAAATAATTGTTCTTCTGAATCCGAATCTTATTATATTTTGCGACCCTATCCGGATAAGCAGGATAAATCTGACTAATAGCCAAATCCAACCAACTTCTGCGATCATCCGGCGCGCCTCTAAGCAGCAAAAGATCGCTAACAGAAAAAGACACTACACAAAGATTTGAACAAAATTCCGACGACTTGCGTTTTTTTACGTTATTAACCGCAATTTCGCGTTTTTGGGGAGGATGAATCAAAACTGACAACTCTACATCCAAATCTTGCTTACAAATTAGTGCACTAACATGAGCATAACTTTCATTCCATCGAATCAGTTCACTATCCGATTTAGCCCTGTTAGACCCCAAACAAGACAAATAATACAAGGACTCCAATAAATTTGTCTTTCCTTGTGCATTTTTGCCGACAAGTAATATCCTGTTTGTTTTAAATTCCAGACTAAGTTTTTCATAATTTCTGAAATTTCGTAGTAAAACTGACTTTATAAACATAGAAATATGATAATACAGATCACAAAATTTGTATAATTAAGTATTTTTGAATATACTAATGTAATTAAAAGGGGGAAAAATGGAAGTTTTAATATTTGTTTCAGGTCTTATAACAGGCATAATCGCTGCACTTTTAGTCTTTAAATTTGTACAAAAAAAGCAAACATCCGCCTACTCAGACATCTATGAAAAAATGCAGCTGCAATTTGAAAACCTCTCCAATAGGATATTTAAAGAAACAACACAGGATTTCTCAAACCTTACAAAAGAAAGAATGAACGAAATACTTGAACCATTTAAAGAAAAATTTGATGAACTAAAAAAGCAATCAACACTAAATAACGAACAATTTGTAAAACTCGATGTACACATAAAAGACGTTATAGAAACCGGAGCAAAGATATCAACGGATACAAATACTCTGGCATCTGCCCTAAAAGGCGATAATATGAAACAAGGAAAATGGGGAGAACTGATTTTAGAACGAGTACTTGAATTATCCGGATTAAGAAAAGGCGAGGAATATGTTGTGCAAACCGGATTCGGAGCAAAAAAGCCTGACGCTACAATCCTGCTACCGGAGAACAGAGCAATATTCATTGACGCCAAAACGACTCTTTCTTCATATGATGCGTACCTGAATTCTGAAAATGACGAAGAAGCACTACACTATCTTTCGCAATTTCAATCTTCAGTAAAATCACATATTACCAACCTTGCAAAAAAAGAATATTTCGAAATGGAAGAATACACTTCACCCGAATATGTACTGATGTTTATCCCAATCGAAAGCTGCTATGCACTATTATTTGAAAACAATAACGAATTATGGGAATTTGCCTGGAAAAATAAAATAATGCCGGTCTCACCATCCACACTGCTGAGTGCACTAAAAATTATAAGTAATTTTAATATTGCAAACAGACAAAACAAAAATGCACTCGAGATAGCAACACTCGCAGGAAAAATGATAGATAAATTTAGTGAACTGCTAAAAGATGTAAATGCGATACAAAAGAGCTTAAACGGCGCAATAACAAAGCTTAGCGGCAGAGACAACCTTATACGCCAAGCCGAAAGGCTCCAAGAACTGGGCGCAAAAAACTCCAAACAAATTCCAGAACTAAACCTGCCAGAAACAAGCAACTTCAATTAAGGAATGCTATTTGCAATAATAGCTTTCTTGTTTTCGTCATTCACGCGCTCAATGAGTTGCTGTTTGTCAAGCCCCGAAGTCTGTTCAAGCGTAGCCAATGCAATAACAGCCTCAGTCAGAATTATTTCATTGTCAGAATCCAAAAGCTCGCGCAACACACCGGCGGCAGACTCAATTTTCAATTCGCTTATCAAATGTATGGCAGAAATAACTCGTTCTGTATCCTTAGACAGTTCATTAGCAACCAAATCCTTCTGTTGGTTCCAAAACTCATCATTTTCAGATTTTAAGAGATTTAATATCTCTTTCAACTCAGACTTGGTAGCATTGTCTTCATCGTAAGTGTACTCTTCATTTTCAGAAAATAACTCAAATCGCTGCAACGCTTTTAAGAGAATCACAGCAACGAGACTATTTTTATCGTCTTTATTTGTATTTAACAATGCAGCCAGAACATCATAAAGTTCAAAACTAAAAATTTGACTCAATGGCAATATTTCACCGAGACCGGAAAGTATCTTACTCAAACAGAAAAGGACATCATCGCTGTTTTCACGAGACAACATCTCCGGAATTGATTCCAAAAACGGTATCTCACCCGCAATATTTTCAGCGAATGAACTTTTTTTAACAAGTTTAAGCAGAGCAGGTACAGCATCAACACAACCATATGCAACTAAAAACTTAACTGCCTTAAACACAACAAACTCATCCTCTGAATTAAGCATTTCATAAGCCATATTATAAGCAAGTTTAAAATCCATAGCACTCAGAGCCTGAGCAGAATTATAAGCCAACGACTCATCATCAGAGAACGCATATTCACTCAATAATTCGCAAGCTGCCGTATCCGGAATATATGAAAAATACTTTGCGCAATATATTTTCTGGTTCAGACTTCCGCTTTCAAGCATCTCCAATAAGGTATCAGACAAATCCTCATTAGCATACTTGGCAAGAAATCCCGCAATTAAATCCTCGTAATCAGGCGAATAATAGTTTAAGAACTTAAGCAAATTTTTGTAATTATTCTCGCTAATAACAGACTCGAAACGACTATTAACATTAGACTTTATAAAATCAAACAAATAATCACTCTTATCCACGAGCATGGAGAAAGCATCGGTATTAGCCTCATCGACAATAATTCTGGCGGCATTTAGCGCCTTTTGCTCATTTTTTCCAGTTAATTCATTTACAAGAGTTTCAGTGTTCATAAAAAATATTATATCCTTTTTTTTCAAGGAATAAAATACCCTGTTAAAACTATTCTCTAAAAGTCAATCCCGAAACAGAGTTTTTCAGAGCATCCTTAATTTTGTTAATTTGAGAATCAACAGCATCATCAGTCAAAGTAGCCTCAAGATCTTGCAACTTAATTCTATAAGCCATGCTCTTAAACCCATCTTGAATATGTTCACCTTGATATACATCAAAAAGCTCCTGACCGTTGAACAAACTGTTATCTGCAGCCTTTTTAATTATTCTGGATATTTCATCGTGAGAAACACTATCTGGAACAACAAAAGCAATATCACGTTGCACTTCAGGATAAAGCGGCAATTTCTTATATCTGGGGACGCTAACATGCACTGCTTGCAAAAGCGATTCCAAATTCAATTCAAAAATATACACATTTTGCTGAAATTTTTGCTTATCTTTCAAAAGGGGATGAACCTCACCGAAGAATCCGACAGTTTCGGGCTTTTTACCTAAAAGGACAAGCTTAGCCGACTTACCTGGGTGCAAAAAGCTAAACTCATCAGATTTTTCGTATTTAATACGATTTTCAAGTCCCAAAAGAGTAACCAAATTTTGTATAATACCTTTAACAGTATAAAAATCGGTTTCAGGTTTCTTGATCCAACTTTCGTTGTTAACAGAGCCTGACAACGCGCCTGTCAACATACGATTTTCAACGACACCGGAATCTTTAAGATCAGCTGCGTGATCAATAAAATATGATTTACCGATCTCATAAAGCCTCAAATTTTTCTGACCGTTTGCGAAGTTATATTTAACAACATTCAACATATTAGCAACAAGTGTTTGACGGAGCATCGTATGTTCTTCACTTTGCGCATTATGAACTTTAACCGCCTTGGAATCATCATAGTTAACGAAAAATTCTTTATACAAAGGTACACCGACTAATGAAGAAGTAACAGCCTCATCAAACCCATTACCTAAAAGCAAATTATTAATTTTTTTCAAAACAGTCACCTCAGGAGAAATTTCCAAAGGTAAAGAGTTTTTAGGAATAGTAGGCGCAATCTTGTCATAGCCGTCAATTCTGGCAATTTCTTCAATCAAATCAATCTCTCTATAAACATCGACCGCTCTAAAAGAAGGGACCTTAAACTTAGCCGCGATATCGTTTTTACCAAGAAGTGTAAACCCGAGCTTTTCAAGAACTTCAATACATCTTTCGGGAGCAATCTCAGTGCCCAAAATCCTTTTTATTTGAGAAAATCGGAGAGTAATATCAATTTCAGGCAGCTTATTTTCACCGGTTTCAACAATCCCGTCAATTTTAGCATCAGCCAATTCAACCAAAAGTTGTAAAGCACGTAGCAGAGCCGGTTTTGTCGCTTCAATATCGACCCCTCGTTCAAATCTTGCACTAGCTTCACTTCTATAGCCGATACTTCTTGCGGAACGCCGGTTGCAAACAGGAGTAAAATAAGCAGATTCAAGAACAATATTTTTAGTAGAATTGTCAACCTCACTATTGGCACAACCAAACACCCCACCTACGCAGACAGCAGAATCTTTTGTAGCGATCAAAATAGTATCATTAGAAGTTTCACGCTCAACATCATCAAGAGTAACAATTTTTTCGTTAGGCATAGCCCTTCTAACACAGAGATATCCGTTTAATTTATCCATATCAAAGGCATGTAGAGGTTGTCCATATTCTAACAAGACATAATTGGTAATATCGACAACATTATTGATAGCTCTAATACCTGAAGCCAATAGTCGTCTTTGCATCCAATCAGGAGAAGGTTTTATTTTAACATCCCGAACCAAACCTGCAGCATAATATTTACAAGCATCTTGAGCAATAATTTCAACAGAAAATTTATCAGTATTTAAATCATTAACACTTTGTAAAGGTGAAAAATTAAGCTTCTTATTAAAAATAGCGCACAATTCTCTTGCAACACCGATAACAGACATCTGATCGCCTCTATTAGCAGTAGGAGCGACATCAAAGACAATATCCTCTTTTATATTCAAAACTTCCTCAAGTTTAACACCAAGAGTCAAACCTGACTTAAACCTGTTAAGGATGAGTATACCATCTTCCTCTTGCAAACCCTCGAGCCCAAGTTCATCCTGAGAGCAGAGCATTCCCTGAGACTCAACACCTCTAATGACAGCCGGAGTCAATTCAAACGACTCACCGGTTTTGCGATTAAGCACTTTAGAGCCGACAGACGCATAAGGAATAATTTGACCTTCTTTGATATTCTGAGCACCACAAACAACAGTTTTAATCGTTGTACCCAAATCGACATCAACAAGATGCAGCTTATCGGCATTTGGATGTTGAGAAATCTTCTTTATTTGAGCAGTAATTATATTTGTAAATTTAGGACCAATCTTTGAAATCTCCTCAACTTCAAGACCGCTCATAGTCAACTCATGGGCAATTTGCTCGGGAGTAACATCACTTAAATCAACATATTCATTTAGCCATTCCAATGAAATCTGCATACTCAATTCCTTTACATACTTAACTACTATATAAAAAAATTTTACCACAAATGTATATCTGCAAAATGGTGATTTTTGAAATTATGCTCTTAATATAAAAATAATAAAATCATAAAATTTCTAAACAAATCTAAAACCAAAACCCCGCATAGATTATGTTCTATACGGGGTTATTGCATATTGTGTTTAATTTGCTTATTCTTTATCCGGATCCTTGCCTAAAGCCCATCTTAAGCCGGCGGAGAGAGAGACGCCGTTGCGGCCTCCGTTTTGGATCATTGCTTGTCCATAGGCTACAAATTTGCCTTTTACGCTTCTTTGCAAGCCTACTCCGTACTGTACATATGGATCTATGCTCATCTCCGGCAGTCTTACACTATCTGCTGTCACCTTACTTTCATCAAGCAAGTTCCAGATCATA
>CASEVT010000025.1 GCA_949291445.1 uncultured bacterium
AAAAAAGTACTCAAAAAATAAATATTGAAACTAAAATGTCGGGAGATGTATTTTAAAATGGAATTTACTATAGAAAAAGAATTGCTGTTAACCAATTTGAGAATAGTTGAGAAAACAACGGTCGCAAGAGGAATACAACCTGTTTTGTCAAATATATTGATTGAGGCAACAGCCGATAATTATATAAAATTCAGTGCAACAGATTTGGACATAAATATTGTGTCAAAAACAGTTGCCTCTGTTAAAACAGAAGGCAAAATAACACTACCTGCAAAAAGATTGTCTGAAATTGTTTCAAAATTGAGCAACAAACCGGTTGTTGTATCTTTAAATAGTGAAACAAATGTCGTTAATATAAGCTGCGGTAACTCAAAATTTGAACTGATAGGAATAAGCGCAGATGAATTTCCTTCTGTTACAACAGAAGAATACATAATAGGCAAAGAATCAGTTAGCGTTGAGATCGAGCCGTTTATCAAAGCAATAAAACATACTGCATTCTCCGCAGCAAACTATGAAAACAGAAATATAATAAGCGGGGTTTATTGCCAAATAACAAAAGATAATCTTGAAATGGCAGCTACTGACGGTAATAGATTGACCCGTATTGTCGAAACTATAAAAAACGGTGTTGAATCAGATGTTAGTTGTGTTATACCGTCAAAAGCATTGCAAGAGTTTTTGAGGATTGCAGCATTTGTCGAAGATGAGAGTGTTTCTTTGATTATTGAAAAAACAAAGATTATCTTTAAATCCGGCAATGTTATTATGACATCACGTCTTTTAGAGGGTGAGTATCCTCCTTATAGGCAGCTTATTCCTCAAAATTGTGAGAAAAATGCCGTTATTAACCGTGAAGAAATGATTGAGGCTCTTGAGAGAGTTTCTGTTATGGTTAATGAGAGAACTAATATTGTTAAATTTATGTTTGCTCAAAATTCTTTATTCTTAAAGGCTGATACTCCTGATGCCGGTGTCGGTGAGGATTCTGTCAGTGCGGAATATACGGATGATGAGTTGACTATTGCGTTTAACTACAAATATGTTCTGGATTCTTTGAAAATTATGGATTCTGAAAAAATTAAAATCGGTCTGGGCGGAAGTCTCTCGGCTACTTTGTTCAGGCCGGATAGCGATGATGATTATCTGTGTTTGATAATGCCGATACAGATTAGGTAGAGAAAGATTGTTATGAAAGTAAGTGTTAAAGTTCCGGCTACAACGGCGAATTTGGGTCCCGGATTTGATTGTTTGGGTATGGCTTTGCCTATTTATAATACTATTACCGTCGAAGAAACTGTTTTGCCCGGGACCGGTATTGAGATAAATATTATTGATGAAACAAATGAAATGGATATTATATCCATACCAACCGATGAAAATAATATTGTGTATAAAGCAATTGAATTGCTCTATAATTCGATAGGACAGGAACCTGCGGAGTTAAAAATCACTATTAATACGCAAATTCCTGTAACAAGAGGGCTGGGAAGTTCTGCTTCTGTCGTTGTTGGCGGATTGATAGCTGCAAACGAGTTGCTCGGCAGACCTGCGGATGAGGCGGCTTTGTTGTCTATTGCGTCTGAAATTGAGGGACATCCTGACAATGTTGCGCCTGCTATTTTGGGCGGTTTTGTTTTTTCTTCGCTCGAAGAAGATGGCAGTGTCGTTTACAGAAAATTGAATTGGCCTAAGAATTGGAATATTACTGTTTGTATTCCTGATTTTGAGCTTGCGACAGATATTGCGCGTTCCGTTATTCCTCAGGAAATTCCTATTAAGGATACTATTTTTAATATTAAGCGTATTGCCATGCTTATTGAGGCTGTTAATACGGAAGATGAAAAGTTGATGAAACTTGCGTTAATGGATCGTTTGCATCAACCGTACAGAGAGAAACTTGTCTCGGGTATGAAGGAGATTAAGGAAGCATTGCAACATGAGGAGAATGTACTCGGGGTCGTTTTAAGCGGGGCCGGACCTTCTTTGCTTGTTATTTCTTGCGGTAATAATCTGGATAAAATAAAAAATACCGTTTCAAAATGTTGGCTTGATTTGAATGTTAAGTCTGATATTGTTACTCTTCCGATAGCACAAACCGGTGCGGTTATTGTCGAGTAATTTTTGATCAGCATGTCTCCCCGTTTGGGTAATCTGTAACGAGGATTTATTTATGAAGCAGATGTTTTAGCGGTGAGTTTATTTTATCAAGGCTTGTACTTGTTTAAACATTGGGTGTTTTGATGATTTTAGCAGTTCAAAGAGGGTAATCTCCGTTGTTACAATTTTAGCTCCTGACTTTTCCATAAAGTTTATACCGGCTTTAAATTCATCTGTCTCTCTTGAGGCACAAGCGTCTTTTACAATATACACGTTGTATCCTTTTTCTAAGAGTGCAACAGCTGTTTGTAGGACGCAAATATGTGTTTCTATACCGAACAGAAAAATATTTTGTTTACCTTCGATTGCGGAAGCGATTTGGGGGTCTTCTAGGGCGTTGAATGTTGTTTTTTCAAAAAACTTTGCATTCTGCGGAAGTTGATATTTTACCGCATCAATTGTTGAGCCGAGTCCTTTCGGGTATTGCTCTGTTAGTATGCAATCTATGTTCAGAAGGTTAGCAGTTTGAGCTAAGATTGCGGATTTTTTTGCTGCTTTATCTTTGGTTAGCATTCCTACCAGTTTTTCTTGTACATCTATAAATAAAAATAGTGAATTTTGTTCATTAATCATTGTTTATATCCTTTTTTTTGTTTCACAGATATATTTTAGCACGGAATATATTTGTTTAATTAGCGATTTGGATATATTTATCAAATAAATGCCTTTGTTGCCAGTTTGTTAACTTTGTGCTCTAATAGGTAGGTAAGAGGAGACGATTAATGGAAAGAACGTTTGTTGCCATAAAACCGGATGCTGTAAAAAGAGGGTTAATTGGCAGGATTATTAAAAGAATTGAAAACAAAGGGTATAAGATTGTCGGAATGAAGATGATTCATCCCACGCTTGAGATTGCCGAAAAACACTATGCTGAACATAAGGGAAAACCGTTTTATCCTGATTTGATAAAATATATTACTTCCGGTCCAATTGTTGCGATGGTTGTTGAGGGAAAGAATGTTATCGAAGGTACTCGCCATATGATGGGTTCTACCGTTCCTAATTCTGCCGAGGTCGGTACTATTCGTGCTGATTTTGGGGTTACTAAAGAGTGCAATGTTATTCACGGTTCTGATTGTGAAGTTTCTGCTGAAAGAGAGATTGCTATTTATTTTAGACCCGAAGAACTTTGCGAAGATTGGAAAACTATGATGGAATTGGTGCTTGAGGCTCAGTTCTCCGATTAGTTATTTCTGTTCGTTTTTTAGCTATTACATAAAAGCATTTATTAGTTGTATTAATTTATTTAACCAGATGAAAATTTTTTCTTACGAGTTACAAAAGGAAGATAAAGAAACCGGCGCAAGAGCCGGTGTTCTTCATACTCCACATGGGGATATAGAAACTCCTATATTTATGCCTGTGGGAACTAATTCTGCTGTTAAAATGATGACTAATCATCATTTGAAAGAGACAGGTGCTCAGATTATTCTTTCCAATTCTTATCATTTGTTTTTAAGACCGGGGCATAAGTTGATAAAGGAATTTGGCGGATTGCATAAGTGGATGAATTGGGATAAGCCCATTCTTACCGATTCCGGCGGATTTCAGGTTTTTAGTCTTGCTAAACTCCGTGATATAACAGAAGACGGGGTAAAATTTAAGGATAAAAAAACCGGCTCTTCTTATTATATTAACCCTGAAATATCAATGGAGATCCAACAGGATCTCGGTGCTGATATTGCGATGGCGTTTGATGAGTGTGCTCCTTATCCGTGTTCTTATGATGAGGCAAAAAAAGCAATGGAGAGAACTCACAGGTGGCTTGATAGATGCTTCAAGGCTCATACCAGAGAGGATCAGGCTTTGTTTCCTATTGTTCAAGGGGCTTTTGAGGATGATTTAAGAAAAGAAAGTGCACGTGTTATTTCTTCCTATGATGCTGTAGGGTATGCTATCGGTGGAGTAAGTGTTGGTGAACCGCCGGAGATTAAAAATCATTTGGTTGAACTTACTGCTCCTTTGCTGCCAAAGTATAAGCCGAGATATCTGATGGGTGTCGGTACTCCTGAGGATTTGCTCGACGGTGTATTAAGGGGCGTTGATATGTTTGATTGCGTTATGCCCACGAGAAATGCAAGACACGGCTCTTTCTTTACCGATTCCGGAAGAAAAATTATAAAAAATAAAGAATTTGAATATGACCATTCTCCGCTCGATTCAAATTGCGATTGTTATGCTTGCAAAAACCATTCAAGAGCTTATATTAGACATCTTTATCGGGTTGGAGAGGCTAATTCTGCTATTTTGCTTTCTATTCATAATACTCAATTCCTTATTAATCTTATGAAACAAGCACGTGCTGCCATTTTTGAGGATAGGTTCAGGGAGTTTTATTATTCTAAAATGAAGGCTTTTGTAAATATTTTTTAATATTAGTAGCAAAAAATATTTTTTTTATTTTTCATGCAAAGTGTATTTGTTACATTTATAGGAGAAATTGAGAATGCAAATATCAGGAATTTATAATTCTTACAATTCACAGGATCGTCAACCTGCTTTTAAATTGAAAATGGACAGAGAAATTTGCGAGTTTGTCGGTAATATGTATAGACATGACATTCCAAAACTCGAAAGTGTAGAAAGTAAAATGACTGAGCTTAAACAGTATGGTGACAAGGGCTCTGTTTTGAACTACGCAAAATCCGGTCTTTTTCATGTTTTATACTTGACTAATCATAATCTTAAATCTTTTGCTAAAATCTCATCAACATTTACTAAAAAAGGTTTAATTGAAAATTTGAAAAAAATGAACAAAGAAAGCGTCATTGAGACTGAAAATGCGCTTTTACAAAAAAATCGCTTTTCTCTTGAAGATGTCAAGAATTTTGATGAATATCCGCCTAAAGAATTATTGAAGCTAAAAAAATCTTTGGGAGAAGAACTTGGACAACGTTATGAAAATATTGTTTTAAATGATGTTAAAGAAAAAATGTCCAAAATCGAAAGATTTCAAGACTAATTTTTACATTAATATTAAAATCAAAAAAACTCTATCTTTAACGGTAGAGTTTTTTTATTTGTTATTATGCAGATTCAAGATTGTTTTCTAAATTTCTGTAAGGAACGACATAAAGTTCCTCATAAAATTTGTCTTGAACAAGCTCAATATCAGCTTCTACGCTCAAAAATAAAAGCGCAATATATGCTGTGATCTTATCCATACCAAGAAGCGTCAAGGTATTGAGTTCAACTTTTTCTTCAGTTTCAAAAATCTTTTTCAAATTTTCATGCAAAACTTCAACACTTTTTTCGATGTATTCATCGTGGGCAAGATTCACAATATCATCCGGCGTAAGCCTTGCATACGAGCGAACACGGCGCTTTGCCCGTTCGTGAGCATTTTTCAGGGCTTGTTTTCTGTCTAACTCCTCATAAAATTCCAATTGTTTGATCAAGTCTTTCAAATTAACCATACGGCTTCTGTTCAGGCGCACGCTGGTACGTCTTTGTAAGACTTCGTCTATTGAAATTACATTGTTTGTATTTATTTCATCTTCATAAAGATCGAATCCATCGTCATCATAGCCAAATTCATCCTGAGGTTCATCTTCAAATTGTGATGCATCAATCCCCTCAAGTACGTTAGATTTTAACCTCAATAATATTGCGGCAAACAGCAATGTTCTGCCTGTTAATCTCAAATTTTGCGCTTTCATTTGGAACAAATGGGCTAAATATTTGTCTGTAATATCTACAATATCAACATTCCAAGGATCGATTTTTCCGGATTTTGCCATTTGAACAAGGATCTCAATCCCATCGACCTGTTCCATCACAGTATGTTCTGCAAAACTTTCCGTTTCTTCCGGTGTAATCGGCTCTATTGTATCTATTGAATGGTTATAAAAATTTTCGACTGATTCTGACATTTACTAATCCCTTAACTTGACACCCGTAACACAGGTTTTACCTTTTTCTTTTTGTGTAACACCGATTGTCCTATTAGCTGATTCTATCATAGGTTTGCGGTGGCTAACTACTACAAATTGCGTATTTAATGCCTGATTTTTTACAATCTCGGCTAATTTTTCGACGTTAATTCCGTCTAAGTTCGCATCCACCTCATCAAATGCATAAAAAGGTGCCGGCATATAACGTTGTATAGCAAAAACAAATGCCAGTGCAGTGAGAGATTTTTCTCCGCCTGACATCAGATTCAATCTTGTTTTTTCTTTGTCTCTCGGTTGAGCCTCAATGGTCATGCCACCCGTGAACGGTTGTTCCGTATTATCAAGCAAAAGTGTTCCTTCTCCTTCTGAAAGTTTATGAAAAATCTCTTTAAAGTTGTCGTTAATGTTGTTGTAAGTATTCAAAAACGTATCTTTCTTCAACTCTTCATAACCTTGCATTCTGCTTAGAATTTGATCTTTTTCGTTGGAGAGGGTTTCTATTTTGTTTTTTAATTCTGTTTGTCGTTCAAGAACCTCGTCATATGAAACAATTGCTCTCATATTTACATCGCCTAATTCATCCATACGTTTTTGCAAACGTTGAATTTTCGCTGTAATTTCTTCAACCGAAATTTCTACTTCCTTCAGTTCAGAAATTATTACACCGGCTTCTTTTAGCTCTTCTTTTACATTTTCAAGCTGCGGTTCGAGTTCTCTTCGACGTGATTTAAATGCTTCTATTTGTTCATTTATTTTTTCAATATTTACATCCAGAATATTCTTTTCTTTTTCCAGAGCAAGATATTCTTCGTTAACTTTGTCTCTTTCTGCTTGAATTTCGACAAGCTTTTCGCCCAGTTCTTTTATTTTTTCATCAAGAACGACAATTTGTTCTTTCAATGTTGTAATTTCTTGTGCATATCTTGTTTTATCAACGGCTAAGACTTCGTTATCCTTATGCAACCTGTCTATTTCTTTGTGGTGAGTTTCTATGACTTCATTTTGGAATGCAATTACTCTGTTAAATCCGTCTATATCGTTTTTCGCTGTAGATATTTTTGTTTCAAGCTGTTTTATAATATTTTCCGTAGCCTCGGTTTTTTGTTTAAGATTGTTCAACTCATCCGGACTCATTTTCGCTTCAATCTCTTTTATTTCTTCTTCAAGCGTAATCGTTTTTTCATTAAGCTGGATGTGTTTTTCTTCAAGTCTTTCAAGTTCTTTTTCAATTTTTTCTATTTTGGGCAGGTTTTCGTTAATTAAATTTCTTTTTTCTTCGATATTTTTGTCGGTTAATTCGGAATTTTGAATAAGGTTGCCCAATTCCAGTTTTGCCTTGTTATGTTCTGTCAGGGTATTTGAATATGATATTCTAACCTTGTCGAGTTTTGTTTCCAGTTCTGTTTTTTTCTTGTCTAATGCGTTATAAGCCTTTTCAAATTCTTCCAGACGTAATTTATATTTATTTAACTCATCATTTTGGGTTTGACTGAATTTTAAACCGCTTCTGGCCGCGGAACCGCCTGAGATCGAGCCTGATTTTTCGAATAACTCGCCGGATAATGTTACCATTCTGTATTGTCCGATAAGCTTTCTTGCACTGTTATAATCTTCTACTATCAAAGTATCTCCGAGTGCATGATAGAATGCGTTCAAATATTCATCGTCAAAATCTATTAAATTAATTGCAAAATCAATGATCCCTTTATCTTTTGGCAATTTTAAACTGGTTGGTGCTTTTTTTATTTTGTTCATTGGCAAAAATGTTGCCCGTCCTGCATTTGCGCTTTTTAGTATTTCAATGGCAATTTTTGCCACTTCGTCATCATCAACGACAACATTTTTCATTCTTGTTCCCATTGCCACTTCCAGTGCAATGGAATATTCCTTGTCTACTTGTCCCAAGTGAGCCAAAGTTGCGTGTACACCGTTTATTTTAGCATTAAGCACTGTATCTATTGCTTTTCCGAAATTTACATCTTCAAACGCCTGCTTTTGCGCTTCCATTGTCGATATTTTTCTGTAGGCTGTTTGTATGTTATAGCCGGCATCTGTTATTTCATTTTTTGTTTTATCCAGTTCATACAGCGTATTTTGTTGTATCTGTTTAAAATCCTCAAGCTCTTTTGCTAATTCTTCAACTTGAACTTGCAGCTGATCTTTGTTCGCTGAAAAATTATTTTTAAACTCTTCAAACTCTGTTATTTTTTGTTTTGCTTCTTCAGTTTCTTTTTTTAGATTGCTCAACTCTGATTCCAATGGTGCTTTTGTTTGTATAAGTTGAGTTTCGGCATCTTTGGTTTGTTCAAATTCTTTTCTTAATTCATTTCTTTTTTCAAGATATTTGTCTGCTGTTTGGCTTAAACCAGAAACCTCCTGCAAGATGTTTAGCAGTTTTTCTTTCTCTGTTTCTTTCTCTTTTTCAAACTCTGCAATTTGGTTTTCTTTTTCAACTATTAATTGTTCTTGTTTTTGATTTTTGAGTTTAAGGTTTTCGATGCCGTTTTTCGCATTTTCAACTGTTTTAAGGTTATCTTGAATATTTTTTTCCGCAAAGTTTATTGCGGCTTCTTTTCTGTCTACCTGACCTTTTAGTTCTTCTACCTGTTTTTTTACTTCAATTTGTTCTGCTTCACCTTTTTCTTTCACCAAATCAGAGAGTTCATCGAGTTTTGTTTTTATGGTGAGTGATTGTTCTTCCAGTTTTTTTAGTTTTACTTCTTCTTCTTTTTTCTTTTTTTGTGCGTCAAGAATTCCCTCGTGGGTGCGCTCTAATCCTTTTTTTATTTCAAAATATTTTACTGTACTGATTTGACTTTCAAGGGTTGTTTTTTCTTCCCTCAATTTTTGGTATTTGAGTGCAACTTCTCTTTCTGATGCCAGTTGTTCAAGGCGTTGTTCTACTTCTGTCAATATCAGTATGGAATTTTGTACCCTTGATTCAACTGTTCCCAGTTCTGTCTGTGCTTGTTCTATTCTTCTGTCAAAGTCTGCTACTCCAGCTATTTCATCAATTATTTTTCTTCTTTCTATATCTGAGCAGTTTGTTATGCTCATTACGTCGTTCTGCATAATTACGTTGTAGCTGTTCGGGGTAATATTGTATTGTTCTAGCTTGGTGTGTACTTCGCTTAAGGTAACGACTTTGTCATTTAGATAATATATTGAGGTGTAGCCTTGTGAGGATTTTTTTATTTTTCTTGCAACGCTAAATTCACTTTCGCCCTCTTTTTCCGGTGCGAATGTGACTTTTACATAGGCTTCGTTTCTTCTGGTATGTGTTGATATAAGCTGGTAGATCTTTTCCGCCCTTAATGTTCTTGAGGTTGACAAGCCCAGCGCAAAAAGTATACTATCTATAATATTGCTTTTCCCCGACCCATTCGGTCCGGAGATAGTTGTAAAACCTTTCAAAAACGGTATGTTTACTTTGTTTGCAAAAGATTTGAAATTATCTATTTCTACTTCTTTAATATACAAAACTCTGATTCCCAAGCATAGACGATCTAATTTTCTTATAAAAAACCCTCTTAGTCAAAAGGTTTACATTTGTTAAGCTCTTCTGCCTCGCTTTTCTTATTTTTAAATTTAAAATAGGACGTAAAACGTCCTATTTTTTGTAAAACTTTATTCAAAAATTTGTCTAATTTTTATTAAATTATGATTCCAGACTGGCCTCTTTTTCGTTTTTTGCACTCATATGTTCGCTTATGAATCCGGTGTTGAATTTGCCGGAGATAAAGACTTCATTTGTAAGAATCTTTTTGTGGTATGGAATGGTAGTTTTTATACCTGTGATTACATATTCATTCAAAGCGCGAAGCATTCTTTTTCTTGCATCCTCACGATCCATGCCCCATACAATAAGTTTTCCTATCATTGAATCATAATAAGGCGGAATCTTGTATCCTGTGTAAGAATGTGAATCAACTCTAACACCGAATCCGCCGGGGGCTATATAGCCTTTTATTTCTCCGGGACAAGGCATAAAATCTTTGTCTGCATCTTCTGCGTTAATTCTGCATTCAATCGCGTGACCTCTTAATTCAATATCATCCTGCGTAAACGATAGTTTCTCACCGCAAGCTACTCTTATCTGTTCTTTCAATAAATCAACCGATGAAATCATCTCAGAAACGCAATGTTCAACTTGTATTCTGGTATTCATTTCCATAAAATACCAGCTGCCGTCGTGGTCGAGCAAAAATTCTATTGTGCCGGCACCCTCGTAATTGATGGATTTTGCTGCTGTTACTGCGGCGGCGCCCATAGCTTTTCTTGTTTTTTCGTCAATTGCCGGTGAAGGTGCTTCCTCAAGCAATTTTTGATGTCTTCTTTGTACCGAGCAATCTCTTTCTCCAAGATGCACAACATTTCCGTATTGATCGGCTATTATTTGCACTTCTATATGTCTGGGGTTAATTATGTATTTTTCAATATATACACCGGCGTTACCAAATGCGTTTTGTGCTTCTGTTTGGCACAAGGTGATTGCTTCTTCCAATTCTTCCGCACTGTTAGCAATCCTCATACCTTTTCCGCCGCCGCCTGCTGTTGCTTTGACTATAACCGGATATCCTGCTTTTTGTGCAAATTCTTTTGCTTCTTCAAGATCATCAACAAGATCCGTTCCGGGGGTGACAGGTACATTGTGTTCTATCATTGTTTTTCTTGCTGTTGCCTTATCACCCATTTTTCTCATTGCTTCTGCTGTTGGACCTATGAATTTCAAACCGTGATCTGTACATATATCTACAAAATCTGCTCGTTCCGACATAAATCCATATCCGGGGTGTATTGCATCTGCTCCGCTTGTCAGGGCTACTGATATTATTGCCGGTATATTCAGATAACTCTTGGCGCTTTGTGCCGGTCCTATGCAATAGGCTTCGTCTGCCAAACTTACGTGCAACGAGTCTGCATCTGCTTGTGAATACACTGCTACTGTCTTTATTCCCAGTTCTCGACACGCTCTTATTATTCTTACCGCTATTTCACCTCTGTTGGCGATTAGTACCTTTTTTATCATATATATATCCCTACAAGTCTTTTTCAATATTAGTATTTTATCTCAAACGGCTCATTTTTCAATACAATTTTATACTCAATAAAAAACTCCGTTTTATCGGAGTTTTTTATTATATTTTTTTACATTTTCTTTCTATTCTTTTATTCCGCAATTTGTTTTAATTCACTTCTTTTTACCGGTGTTGCGTCCCAGTTTATGTTATTTAATTCTTGTTGTCTTTTTAAATATGCTTCATTATCTGCCGGTTTTCTCATTTGTTCAAATCGTTCGACAATTTTGTCTCCTTCGTTTTTGAGTTTTGAGTTCCTCAAAGAATCATATAACTTTTCGCCTTTGTATATTTCTTGGGCTGCAGCTTTTACATTTCTATTTTTTAATGCCATTATGCCCCAGGTTATTCCTGCTAAGGCTGTTGCTCCGGCTACTGTCCAACCTACAATTTTTGCTGTACTCATTTTTTTATCTTCTTTATTTTCTGCAGGTTTTTGTTCTGCTTTAAAATTTACTACCGGTCTTAATGATTGTGCATTGATGTTACTTACTGACATTTTTATTTCCTTTTTTATTCTTCCACTTTCGTAACTTCATGAAAACATGACATAACTTTTATTTGCCATCTAATTCCTTTTTCTTTTTTCTATTATTTCTGTTACTCTTATAGCACTTGATTTTTAGGGACTTAATATTTCTTTACAAATCCGTTTTACAGGCTCTTATAAAAAATGCTTAACCGAGAAAGTTTACTTTTAGGTTAAGCATTTTTATTGTATAAAATCAAAGATTTATTCAACGTACATCAGAACTTGACCATACTCAACGGCTTCACCGTCTTTAACGCATACTTGAGTAACTTTGCCGGAAACTTCTGATTCTATTTCGTTCATAAGTTTCATTGCTTCAATTATGCAAACAACCTGACCGGTTGACACAACAGAACCGACTTCTACGAATGGTTTTGCTCCAGGTGATGGTGCCAGATAGAAAGTTCCCACCATTGGAGAGGTTATTGGTGTTCCTTTGGGTTCTTCTTTCTTTTCTTCAACTTTTTCTGCTACAGGTGCTGCTGCCGGTGTTGACGGCATTATTGCTGCCTGTGGCAACACTGTTTGTGCTGTTACTACGGTATTCTCTTTTTTGATGACAATCGCTTTGTCTGTTTCTTCGAGGGTTAACTCGGACAAATTGCTGTCCGATACCATTTTCACTAGCTTTTCGATGTAATCTAAATCAAACTTCATAGTTCTTCCTTTACTTGTGACCGTTATGGCAACTTATTAATTTATTATACACGGTCAAGATATTCATTTGTTCTTGTATCAACTCTAATTCTGTCTCCGTTAGAGATAAAGAACGGTACATTTACGACGGCGCCGGTTTCTAGTGTTGCCGGTTTTGTTCCGCCTTGAGCCGTATTTCCTTTTTCTGCCGGTGGTGTGTCAACAACCTCTAATTCTACGTGATTAGGTATATCCACACCAATTATTCGTCCGTCGTGCATTAATATTGCGACTTCCATATTATCTTTTAGATATTTTACTCCATCGCCTATTTGTCCGCTTGATACCGAAATCTGTTCATATGATTCGTTATCCATCATTATATAGTCGTTGCCTTCTTTGTATAAAAATTGCATTTCACGTTTGTCCAGTGAGGCTTTGGCAACTTTTTCTCCGGCCCTGAATGTTCTTTCAAGCACGTTTCCTGATTCAACATTTTTGAGCTTTGTTCTTACAAATGCTGCTCCTTTTCCGGGTTTTACGTGTAAAAATTCGACAACTGACCATAATCCGTTATCCAATTCGATTGTTAAACCTGTGCGCAAATCGTTTACTGAAATCATTCAAATTCTCCAATTTTCTGATGTTTTAGATTCTAACATAAATGATTTTCTTACGTCAATTTTGAATATTCTTTCAGGTTTTTAGTTTTTTGGAGTGAGTTGTGCTTAATTAGCTTTTTTTCGTTATTTTAATTACAATTAGTTTATGAAGCTTTTAGAGATTTTAAACAAACGTCGTATTTTCAAACTGGTTTTAGGGTTGGGCAATCAATCCGAACAGCAGATTCGGGATTGTGCCGGTATCTTTGCTGCGGCGGGTTGTGATATGTTTGATATCAACCCTTCCGTACCGGCTATTAATGCCTTATTTTCCGGTATTATCGATGCCGGTAAATCTCCCGATGATTTCTTTCTTTGTCTTAGCCTTGGTATTGATGGTGATCAACATACTTTCAAGGCTTTTGTTGATCCTTCAAAATGTATTGCCTGTGAAAAATGTATTCTTTCTTGTCCTCAAAACGCTATTTCTTTCAAGAATAATTCTGCTTTTGTTGACTCTTTAAAATGCATAGGTTGCAAAAAATGTAAATGTCCTGCCATTTCTTACCAATCAATTCCTTTTGATCTAAAGGAGGTTGTTTCGCTTTCTAATAGATTTAATGCAGATTGTATCGAGCTTCATATTTCTTCCAATTCTTCTCCTTTGGATTCAATAAAGTATATTGTTGATAACTCTGATGCTATGCTTAGTATTTGTTTGGATCGAAAGTATTATTCCAATAACGATATTGAAAAATTAATTCAAGATGTTATTCAAATTACCCAATCTACTAATTTTATAATACAAGCTGATGGGGTTCCCATGTCAGGCGGGGATGACTCTTTCTCTTCTACTCTTCAGGCTGTTGCAATGGCTCATCTTGTTCAAAAGTTCGGAACTTATCTTCTGATCTCCGGCGGTACTAACTCTAAAACCGCTTTGCTTGCCGATATGTGCGGGGTTAATTTTCATGGCATCAGTGTCGGCTCTTTTGCCAGAAAAATTGTTTTTAATTCGTCTGACCCTGTTTCTGAGGCAAAAAAACTCGTTGATTCATTGAAAAAAAATTACTAAATTAACTTTGTCTATGAAGTTTATTTTAAAGCAAATTATCTCTACTTAATTACCACCCATTCTTTGATCGCAAAGAACGGGTGGAGCCCAAGAAACTTTTCGACCGAATGTTTCGTTCGTACAGAAA
>CASEVT010000026.1 GCA_949291445.1 uncultured bacterium
GCCTGCTGCTTGTAATATGATTTTTGATGTTAAATGTCAGGATTACCTTATAAAGATTACCAAGCAAAAAAAATTCGTCGAGGCGCTTAGGATCCAACGTAAACGTGCTTTTGAAACTCTGAAAATTATAAATGCAAATAAAAACAAAGTTAAAAATAAAACTTGGCTTACTCTTGATTCTGAAAAATTGGATGAAGAATATGCGAAGTTAAAAAAGATCAAAGAACAAAAACTTAAAAATAAAGAGATTGAGGCTTATGATAAGGATGGTACTCCTTTATTTGATGATTTTGAAAAGGACTATTCATTGCTAATTGATAATAATTATTCATTAAGAGACTTTTTGCTCGATTCATTGATTATTGCCGCTATAGAAAGTAAGGAACTAAAAAATGATTCTGCCGCTCTTGAGGCTGTTCAAAATGCAAAAAAAGTTCTCAATGATAACAAATATTATAATTATTATGATCAACATCTTGGAGTATTGGATCGTAACATTAAAAAATACAGCACGAAAAAAGCGGATTAATAAATCCGCTTTTTTATTCTCAGGTACTTATATTCAACTTCTCTTTTTTATCCTTTTTATCATTATTTTATAAAGTCGAATTTAAATGGATATTTGTATTTAGCCATTAAAAAATAATTTAAACGAAAAATGAACATTTTTATTTTTTATTCGTTATAGTAAATGTAAGGAATAAATGATATGAAAAATAAAAATTGTAACGGATATGAAAGTATGTATACTTTTTTAAGTGACGAAGACTTTCAAAAACATTTGTCAGAATGCGAAGAGTGTGCGGCAGAACATGAAAGAATGCAAAGAGTGTCTGCTCTCATTCAGGAGGCAAAGCCTTATATAAAGAATCAGCAGCGTAGACGCTCGATTGCTCTTAAGGCTGCTTGTGCAAGTTTTGTTTTGTTCTGTTCAATGGCTTGTTTTCAATTATTTATGACTACAGGTTTGTATGATGAAGTTGTTTATAACAATTCACCAACAATTGAAGAGATGGGGCTGCCTGTCGATGAGTATGGCTTTTTGATGATTAATTAAAGTGAAGTTAATGGATATAAAAGAGATTATCAACGGTAATTACGTTAGAAATATTATAAAAAGGATAACAAATGAATATAACGAGGATCTTGAACAGGAGGTCTATTTAAAGGTATGGAAAAATTCTGACAAATACAAAGAACAGGGCAATTTCATGGCATGGGTCGGCAGGATAAGCGCCAATGTATCAAAGGATTACTTAAAATCTTCAAGGAAAAAATTATCTGATATGACAGTTGCGGATGAGGATGCACTACTGTTTGTCGCTGATAAAAAATCTACTCCTGAATTAAGTATCCTTCAAAAAGAAAAACAGAAAAAAATTGCGGAGGCAATCGAAAAATTAAAACCTAAATTTAAAGAAATAGTGATCTTGTATGAAATTGAGAACTATTCTTACGAAGAAATTTCTAAAAAACTAAAATGTCCTATAGGTACGGTCAAGTCACGACTATATAACGCAAAAAAAGAGCTTGCACAAATATTGAGTGAGCTTCTGTAGAAAGGAAATCAATATGAAAAAAACATTAATTTTAGCAGGAATTTGTACTTTTCTGCTCACTTCGTCAATGAGTATAGCAACAGCAGCTGATACGGCAACTCAAGTTAAACCAAAGAGCAATTGTACACAAAATTACCAAAAGGAAATGAAACGTCCGCCTCATAAAGGTCCTAACCTTGATGAACGCTTGAAGCTTACAGATGAGCAAAAGGCTAAAGCCAAGGATATCAGAATGCAAGGACATGAGAAAATTAAACCTGTCTTTGAACAGATAAAAGCAAAAAAGGATGAAATTAAAACAATAAAATCTTCAAATCTCTCTGCTGCAGAGCAAGAAAAGAAGATTGCACCATTGAAAGCTGATATTAAAAAGTTAAAAATTGAAGCTAAGAAAATACGCCAAGAAAATATGCAAGAATTTGAGGCAATTTTGACACCTGATCAAAAAACCGAATTTGAAAAGATAAAACAGGAAGGTCGTGAAAATTTCAAAAAATATCACAAAAAAGGTCACAAATGTAATAAATTCGATTCCCGAAAAATGTCCGAACCAACACCCCAAAAATAATAAACATCGCTATAGAGCCTCATTTGAGGCTCTTTTTTTGTTTGGGGTTTGGCTACTAATTTTTCTGTTTTTTTGTTATAATGTAACACTGCTAAGAAAGTGTTATTGTTATGAACTTTAATATAAAAAAGAACAATATTGATGAATTATTTTTGAATTTGACTGAAAATCCGGTCGGATTGGAAAATAAGGATTTCAGGTTGCAGCTGAGTACTATATACCAGTTGTTTGAAGATGAATTTGAAAACGTCTTTCTCGCACAAAATACTCCTTTACGAAATACTAATTTTTACTTGTTGGAGAATGGCAATTTTTTTGTCACACCTACTAATAATTTTGAATTTTACTTGAAATCTAAAGGTTCATTATACAGATTTCGTTCTGAAATTATGGAGATTAACGGACGTGATGAAATAGGGTATAACGTCGGACAGGAGATAGTTTGGGACTATTTTTCCGGATTTAATCAAGTTTTGAATTTCGAAAGCGGAAGCGAAAGTTTTAATTATCTGAATAAATTTACTCAACTGATTTTGAAGATAATCGAAAAGCTTCACTTTATTCCTGTTGTTAGCTATAACGAGAATATTTTTTCGATCAGTTATGAAATATTTAAGAACAATAAAGATGTAATAGCAGCACTATCTGAGATAAAAAAAGATTGTCCTGCTGGGTTTATTCTTGATGAAACAAAGTTCGGTATAGAGAAGCTTATTGAAAAATATTTGAATTACACTATATTCAAGTTTTTGGGAATAAAGGCAGGTAAATTTAAAGATGCAAAATCTGCGGTTTATTTTATAAGAGAAATCCACAGCAAGCGATATGTTCGCGGTTTGGATTATGCAATGGCTATCTCTGAGTGGCTCGATGAGATATATATCGGAAAATATGATATTATTCCGGAATTTAATATTGTAAAAGAGGATGATGATTCTTATCTTTTGAAAATCCTTATAAAAAACAAAAAGACCGATGAAGTTCATTCTATGGAGTCTATATTTGCCGAGACAGAGTCGTTTGAGGGGTATAGTAATCAACAAATTGCTAATTTAGTCGAAAAGCAGCTTGCTTATATTGCGAGATATTATCCAGAGATTGAGGATATTTATGAGGAAGGCAATGCTTTTTCGATAAATCTTACATTGAATGAAGTTTATAAAATCATTGCTCAAATTTCATATTACTTACAAAAGGCGGGTATAGAAGTTATTTTACCCGATGGTATTGATCATATCATTACACCCCGTGCCTCTATAAATGCAAAAGTTAAAACAGCCAGAATGTCAGAGCTCAAGGAGGCTCTGACCGGTAATGGCACTTCTAATTCTGTGTTGAATGATTTGTTTGAATTTTCTTATTCTATTGCGATTGGCGATGAAAAACTTTCCGTTGAGGAATATGAAGCATTGACTAAAAATGCACAAGGGCTTATTCAATATAAGGATAAGTATGTACTTATTGATAAAATTGAAAACCAGAAATTAATTGATAAAGTTAAAAATCCCAAAATTTCTGATATAAATAAGATGGATATACTCCATGCAGCGTTGTCTTCACAGATCGATGATTACGAATTTGATTATGATGAAGCTTTTGCAAATATTTTGAAGGATTTGACAAAAACCGAAGAGGTCCCCGTCCCCGAAAAATTGGCTGGGGTATTAAGACCTTATCAAGAACGAGGGTTTAGATGGCTTTATACTAATATCAAAAAAGGTTTTGGTTGTTGTATGGCTGATGATATGGGGCTGGGTAAGACTATACAGGTTATCAGTTATATTTTGAAATTGAAAGAGTTAAATCAATTGAAAAACCCCGCACTTGTAGTTTGTCCGACAACACTTCTGGGTAATTGGGTTAAGGAAATCAGCACATTTGCGCCTGACTTAAAGACTTCGATTTATCATGGTGCAGAGAGAGAACTTGATACTAAGACTGATGTTGTAATTACGACTTACGCAATTTTAAGGATTGATATTGAAAAAGTTAAAAAACAAAAATGGTCAATGTTAATAATAGATGAGGCTCAAAATATCAAAAATCCTGATACTTCTCAGACTCAAGCAGTGAAAATGATAAAGTCTGATGTGAAAATTGCGATGACGGGCACGCCAGTTGAAAACAAGCTAACTGAGTTGTGGAGTATTTTTGATTTTATAAATCGCGGTTATCTGGGTTCAATAAGAGATTTTCAAAAAAGTTATGCAATACCTATCGAAAAATTTAAGCAGACTGCTCGTGCTGAAAAACTGCGGTTGGCCATTTCACCGTTTGTTCTTAGAAGGTTAAAAACCGATAAGAGTATTATTTCTGACTTGCCTGATAAGGTTGTTCTTAACGAATATTGCTATCTGAGTAAGACTCAGGCTGCTTTATACCAGAGTGTTTTAGATAATCTTATGGGGGATATATCCAAATTAAGCGGTATCAATCGTCGCGGCATGATTTTTAAATTGATTACTGCTTTGAAGCAAATTTGTAATCACCCGTACCAATATCTCAAAACCGGTGATATGTCTAAAGAACTCTCAGGTAAAACCGAACAATTGATTTCTATTACCAAGAATATATTGGATAATAATGAGAAAACGCTCATTTTTACTCAATACAAGGAGATGGGAAATATATTGTGTTCAATTTTGAGTGACGAATTGAATGTAAATCCGCTCTTCTTTCACGGCTCTTTGAACCGAACACAGCGTGAAGATTTGATACGTGATTTTCAGGAAAAGGATGAGTCGAATGTGATGATCCTTTCATTAAAGGCAGGAGGAACGGGCTTAAACCTTACTGCTGCAACGAATGTAATTCATTATGACTTATGGTGGAATCCTGCTGTTGAAGAGCAGGCTACTGACAGGACTTATAGAATCGGTCAGGATAAAAACGTCATGGTGCATAGATTCATTACTCTGGGTACTTTCGAAGAAAAAATTGATGAGATGATTAACAACAAAAAGGATTTGGCAAATGTTGCCGTTTTTGAGGGTGAGAAGGTTATTACCGAGTTAACTGATGAGGAAATATATAAAATATTCTCTCTTGGTGCGTAGGCTTTCTCTGTTAAGTCAGCAATGCAAAAAGCTGCACTCAGGCAATTTTTTAATTAGCAAGTGCAGCTTTAAAATTTGTAATCTTATTGAATATAAGTTATTTTGAAGATTCAACTTCCTTTAAAACGTCGTATGGATCAATGTTTTGAATAGGCTTTGTTGCTTCCGGTAACTCCTCATCCGCTGCTGTGTATGGTTGCGCAACTGGCGGCTTTGTTGAATTTATGGGTGTGATATTTTTTTCTGTATTCTGTTGCTCTTCTGTATTTACCGGTTTAATTTCTTTTGTTGTTTCATCAGAATTTTTTGTGGTGTCTTGTTCTGCCTGTTCTTCTTCGGTATTAATTTCATCCTCATCAGGTTCGTCTTTTAGTTTGAATTTTAAAATAAACATTTCATCTTTTTTTATAGAGATGTCTTTTCCTTCTTCAATATATGAGAATACGGAGTCTTTGTAAATTTGTTTAGCACCTGATTTTAGTCGATTGTCGTCAGGATTTTTTATAAAACCTTTAGTAAAAGATATAGCTTCGCCAAAACCTGGAATTTTAAAGATCATGCTTCCTGCGGTAGAAACAGCAGAAGTTGCCAATTCTGCCTTATCTAGTTCTTTATATGGAGCATATTTTGCGGTTAAACCACTGTTTGTAATCTCTTTTTTTTGTCCGTTGTATGAATAATAAATCGGTCTAAATTTGAACGAAGCATTTAATTTGCCTCTTTTGGGCTGTTTTACATCAAAAACTTCACCTTTTATAACTGTACCTTCGGGGAGCAATAATCCGTTTTTGAATTCAACCGGCTCAAGTGTCATGACCTTAAGTGTTTCAGTCGGGTTTTCACTGGTGAATTCTTGCATTGATGAAACTTTGACCGACACTGCAAAAGCCGGTGTCATTGTGAAAATAAGTGTAAGAACTATTGATAATAAAAACTTTCTCATATGTACTCTCCAATCTATAAAAATATTATATAAGTTATTTTTTTGTAAGCAAATAAAAAATAACTATTGAAAAATAAAATTTAGCAAATTATAATAATTCTACGAACTAAAAGGTAAGGGATCGTAGCTCAGTTGGTTAGAGTGCCTGCCTGTCACGCAGGAGGTCGCGAGTTCGAGCCTCGTCGGTCCCGCCATTAAAAAAGA
>CASEVT010000027.1 GCA_949291445.1 uncultured bacterium
CCGTCGCCTGTACAAAATGCCCCAACAGAGGCAACTGCCTTGCCAAAAGTAGCGACAATTAAATCCACATCCCCCAAACATCCTTGCGCCTCACAAACTCCCAAACCTCTCTCACCATAAACACCGAACGCATGCGCTTCATCCACAATCAATATTGAATTGTATTTCTTTTTCAATTCAACAAGCCTTTTTAAATCTGCAATATCACCATCCATGCTAAATAAAGATTCACTCACGATTATTGCATTCTCATAACCGTCTCGATGTTTTTGCAATAAATTTTCAAGATTCTCATAATCAAGATGTTTGTACCGGTAAAAATCAGCACCGCTAAGCCTTATCCCGTCAATTATGCTTGCATGATTCAACTTATCGGAAAAAATAACATCTTTTTTTGACGCCAAACCCGACATAATCCCGACATTCGCATGATAACCGCTATTAAAAAGCAATGCAGCTTCTTTCGCATAAATTTTAGAAATCAAACCCTCAAGCTCGGAATAAACACTGTCATTACCCGTCAAAAGCCTTGAAGATGTTGAACCGAAAGAATATCCGCTTCCATCAAACCCCTCTCGCACATCCTCATCCGAACCGTAACCGAGATAATCATTTGATGATAGATTCAAGTACTTTTTTCCCTCACAAAAAATATATTTGCCTTTTTTCTCAACAGAAAGAAGCTTACGGCTAAGAGATTCTGCCGCAAGCTTTTCAAGTTTATTTTGATATGAGTTGTAAAAGTTAACCATACTTTTACGCAGTCAATTCATCAATCAACGCAGCCATACCAGCACCGGGATGGAACTTGTGACCCAATTTTTTCAAAGTAGCTTCCAAAGAGCCGACCGCCGCAATCAAATCACGATCGCAGACATAGCCCAATGTACCCATTCTAAAAATTTTATCTTTAAGTTGATTTTGACCGTTTGCAACAACAATGTCATAATCTTTTTTCAACGTACTTCTGATATCAGGTACACTGACACCCTCAGGCGGAAGTATTGCAGTAATTGCACAGCTTGCAATAGCATCGTCCTCAACAAAAAGTTTCAACCCCATAGCCCTTATTGCAGCACGCAAAGCTTTAGCATGACGTTTATGTCTTGCATAAATTTTATCAAGCCCCTCTTTTTTCATCATCTTTAAGGCTTCATTCAACGCAATAATAAGGTTCACGGCAGGAGTATACGGTGTAGAATTTTCCTTAACAGACTTTTTGTATGCACTCCAATTAAAGTAGAAACTCGGATTTTCACATTTTTCATGGAGCTTAAACGCCTTTTCACTTGCGGCTAAAAATGCAAGTCCCGGTGGAATCATAAACCCTTTTTGAGAACCGGATACGAGTACATCTATACCCCACTCATCCATTTTGCATTCCATTGCGCCTATGCTTGTTACACCGTCAACAACCGAAACAGCACCGTGTTTGTTAATCAATTTAACAAGAGTTTTAACATCATTTGTAACCCCTGTCGCAGTTTCGTTGTGAGTCAAAGTAACGACTTTTATCTCCTTGTTAACATCGGCTGCAAGTCTTGCTTCAAGCTCTTTAGGATCAATTGCACAACCGGCATCGACCTCTATTTTATCAACAATTGCACCGCGTGAAGCAGCAATTTTTGCCCATCTTTGACCGAAATTGCCTATAATCAATGACAAAACCTTGTCATTAGGGTTGAGCAAATTGGAAAGTGCAGCCTCCATTGCACCCGTTCCGCTTGACGTATATATAAAAACGTCATTC
Organism: uncultured bacterium; assembly: GCA_949291445.1. Taxonomy (GTDB): domain Bacteria; phylum Cyanobacteriota; class Vampirovibrionia; order Gastranaerophilales; family Gastranaerophilaceae; genus Spyradomonas. Next base: position 1,751 of record CASEVT010000027.1, read on the forward strand.
TTAGTCTGAAATGCCCATTTTAGATTTTCATAAGCTTCTTCCAACACACACGAAAATTCACTGCTTCTGTGCCCAATCGGATGCTTTGCCATAGCAAGAAGTACACTCTCCGGCACCGGTGTAGGGCCGGGTATCATCAAAAATGTTTTATCTTTCATCATTAACCCCCAAAAAACTTTTACTCATCCGATTTTCTCACATTTAAACAATTGTTTCAAGTTATTTATGACAGAATCAAAACCCTAAAACAAAGATTGTTGAGCGGAAGCGGTTTTATATCCCAAATGTCTGTATCCTTCGGGAGAAACCTTACGACCTCTTGGAGTACGCTGTATAAAACCTTCTTGCAACAAATACGGTTCGTAAACATCTTCTATAGTTTTAAAATCCTCACCCAGAGCTGCAGCTATTGTCTCCAAACCGACAGGTCCGCCATCGTATTTTTCAATAATCATAGTCAACATAGCACGATCCGTATTATCCAAACCGAACTTATCTATATGGAGCGTATCCAGTGCAACATTAGCAACTTTTTCATCAATAACTCCGTCAGCCTTTACCAGAGCATAATCCGCAACCCTCTTCACAAGTCGATTTGCAATACGGGGGGTGCCTCTTGAACGGCTTGCAATAGAATATGCACCCTCATCAGTAATTTTTATATCTAAAATCGATGCCGTTCTTTTGACAACCTCACTCAACTCTTGTTTTGTATAAAACTGTAATCTGTGTATTATACCGAAACGATCCCGAAGCGGACCTGAAAGTGCACCTGCTTTAGTCGTTGCTCCAATCAGAGTGAATTTTGGAATCGGCACCCGCAATGTTTTTACCGTCTGGGCTTTTCCTGTCGTCATGTCAAGATAAAAATCCTCCATTGCAGGATACAAGATTTCTTCCGCAATTTTATTCAGACGATGAATCTCATCAATAAAGAGAATTTCACCATCCTTCAATGACATCAGAATCCCTATAATATCTCTCGGGCGCTCTAACGCAGGCGCAGAGGTAATCTTTATTTTTGTTTCCAATTCATTTGCAATTACTCCTGCAAGCGTAGTTTTTCCCAACCCCGGCGGACCGTAAAACAACAAATGATCAAGCGGTTGAGAGCGTTTTTTTGCTGCTTCAATAGAGATTTTCAAAGTCTCCTTTAATGCCGATTGTCCTATATATTCATCAAATTTTTTAGGTCTGATATTATTCTCAAATGACTTATCATAATCGGTTTGCGAAGTCTGCAAGTCTGCATTTTTTTTAGACTTATGCTTCAAAATTATATTATCACTGTTAATATCGTTGTCATTGTCTGAAAATATTGCCATTCTCAATCCTTTTTACTCTTCTGTTTCAAGCACCCATCTTTCAATTATATCAGAACCAATGCCATCCAAAAATCTTGATGGTTTTGAAAGTACCATGCCGGTGGCATGATCGTACATGTCAATCGGATAAGTTATATAAAGATAATTTTTAGCTCTGGTTGCCGCAACATACATAAGCCGCAACTCTTCATCGAGCTCTTCTTCGGAATTAAATGAAAAAACAGACGGAAATCTGCCGTCGACTGCTCCGACTATAAAAACAGCCCTCCACTCAAGTCCTTTTGCACTATGAATCGTCGAAAGGGTCAAAAATTCGTCCTGATGAGCACCCTCATTGACATCCGTAACCGAAGAATCCGGCGGCTCCAGTGCCAGATCGCTCAAAAAATCTTCCAACGTAGAATACTGTTCACTCAAGTAATGAAAATGCTCCAAATCCTTTTGTCTTTTTGTATAATCATCATATCTATCAGCCAATATCGGATAATAATGTTCCAAAACCTTATCTACAATTAATGAAGGTTTAAGCAACTCCTTTCTTGCCTCTTCAACGGTTAAGAATAATTTCTTTATTTCCGAAGAACTTTTTTGCGGCAGCTGCAAACCGCTGTTCACATCTTGCCCGCCTGTAAGCAGGGGTATCAGTTTTAATGCGGTCTGTGACCCCACTCCCTTTAATAAAAGCAAAATTCTATTCAAGCTAATGACGTCATCCGGATTTAATATAACCCTTAAATATGCAATAACATCCTTAACATGAGCAGTCTCAATAAATTTCAATCCCCCAAATTTTCTGTAAGGTATTGACCGCTTTGCAAGCTCAATTTCAAGGTTATAAGTCATTCTTGCGCTTCTTGTCAAAACGGCAATCTCATTCAAAGGAATATCTTCCTCCTGCAATTCAAGTACACGTTGACAGACAAATTCTGCCTCCATCTGCATATCTTTTGTGGATATTAATGCAGGTTTGTCGGGCAATTCTATTGTTGAAAATAGGGTCTTTGAATACTTTTCTTTAGCCTTTTTTATTATTTCATTTGTCAGTGCAAGTATATTTTTTGAACTTCTGTAATTCTGTTCCAGCTTTATTATTTTCGTTTGAGAAAAAATTTTAGGAAACTCCATAATATTCCTAAAATTTGCACCACGAAATGAATATATACTTTGAGAATCATCCCCAACCGCCATGACATTGTTGTGTTCACTTGCAAGAAGTTTTATAATATCAGCTTGAAGCGTGTTCGTATCCTGATATTCATCTATAAGAATGTATTTATATTGATTAGAGATTTTTTTTCTCAACTCATCATTTGAAACAAGAAGCGTCTTCAAATAGAGCAACAAATCATCATAATCCAACAGACTTCTCTGACGCTTGTAAAGAACATATTTTTTAGAAATTTCATTAATTTTATCAATACAATGTTCAAACTGTTTATATTCACTTTCTATAATCTCTTTTGCAGATAAATTTTTATTAACCGCCTTAGAATATATATCGAGAATAGTAGCTTTTCTGGGAAAACGTTTTTCTTGTTTTTCAATAACCTCTGCCCTGACGTGATTTATGACATCCTCGGCATCAGCCCTGTCAATGATAGTAAAATTGCTATTCAATTCCAAAAAATTGGAATATTTTCTCAATATGTAATTAGCAAAAGAATGGAACGTACCGCCGCCTACCTTTTCGCAGCGGGAATCCAAAATCAATGAAGCACGATTAAGCATCTCATCTGCAGCTTTTTTTGTAAAAGTTAACAGCAATA
>CASEVT010000028.1 GCA_949291445.1 uncultured bacterium
TATTATCGTACAAGTTACGGACAGAATGTGTTGAAACATTCTTTGGAAGTTGGTCATATAGCCGGAATGCTTGCGGCAGAGTTGGGCGCAAATGTTAATATAGCAAAGCGTGCGGGGTTGCTGCATGATATTGGCAAGGCGGTTGATCAGACCCAAGAAGGTACGCATATAGAGCTTGGTGTAGAGTTGGCACGCAGATATGGAGAGAAAGAAGAGATTGTGCATGCAATCGAGGCTCACCATGACGATGTGACTGCTAATTCAATTGAAGCGGTATTGGTTAAGCTTGCGGATGCAATTTCTGCAGGTCGTCCCGGTTCACGACGTGATACTTTGGAAATTTATATCAAGCGTTTGCAAAAAATTGAAGAAATTGCATCAAGCTATGAGGGCATTCGTCAGTCTTTTGCGGTGCAAGCAGGTCGTGAGGTGCGTATTATTGTTCAACCTGATATGTTTGATGATCTTGCCAGTGCTAAACTTGCGAGAGATATTGCAAAACGGATTGAGGAAGAACTTGATTATCCGGGTCAGATTAGGGTGACTGTTGTCAGAGAAATCAGGGCAACTGAGATAGCTAAATAAATTAGTATTGAACAGTCAGGGGTTGAGTTTCAATCCCTGCTGTTTTCATAAATTGAATATTTGATGAGCAGATGAACAGTAAGGTTAAAATTTTATTTATCGGTGATATTGTCGGCAGACCTGCACGGGAGGTTGTTAAAAGAGTTCTCGAAGAATTAAAGTCTGGCGATGAGTCTGATATTGATTTTGTTATAGCAAATGTTGAAAACGCTTCTCACGGGTTTGGGCTTACTGAAAAAAATCACGATGAGCTGGCGTCTTATGGTGTGGATTGTTTTACTTCCGGCAATCATATTTGGGATAAGAAAGATATTTTTTCATATATAGAAAAATCAGACAGGCTGATTCGACCTGCCAATTATCCTAAAGGTACTCCCGGTGTCGGTTATCGGGTATTTGAAGTGTGTGGTGTAAAGCTTGCGGTGATCAATCTTTTGGGTCGGACATTTATGGGTGCAATCGATTCACCCTGGGCTTTTATTGAAGATAATATTGAGAAAATTAAATCCGAATCGGATATTATAATTGTGGATTATCACGCTGAGGCAACTGCTGAGAAGATTTGTTTCGGTAAGTTTTGTGCGGAAAAAGGGATACAGGCCGTGGTTGGTACTCATACCCATGTGCAGACTGCTGATGAGAAGATAATTAACGGTTCTACGGCATATATATCTGATGTGGGTTCTTGCGGGGCTTATGATTCTGTTATCGGAATGGCATATGAAAGTTCTTTAAAAAGACTTGTGAGCGGTTTGCCTGAAAGGTTTGATGTTGCGCAGGATGAGTCGGTTCAATTTAATGCGGTTAAAATTACTTTCGATGGTCAAAGTGCTAAACCCGAAAGTATTGAAAGATTTAATTTAGTAAAAAATATGAATGAGGATAATATATGAAAAGAGGATAAGAAAGGTGAAAATTGATTTACATATTCACACCAGCTTTTCTGACGGTGCGTTCCCGCCGGAGAAGATTGTGGATACTGCAATTGATGTCGGACTTAACGCTATTGCGATAACCGATCACGACAATGTTCTTGCGTATCCATTGGCACTAAATTATGCAAATAAAATTGCAAAAGAAACGAACACAACTCCCTTGGAAATTATTCCGGGTGTTGAAATAAATACGATCTATAAAAATACTGAAATACATATTTTGGGATACTTTATGAATCGAGAGGATTCTGATTTTGTAAGTATGCTAAAACAGCAGCAGGCTGCACGTATAAAACAAACAAACGAAATAATTACTCTATTGAGCAAAAAAGAAGGAATACATGTTCAGTTTGAAAAGATAAAAAGCCTTGTAGCAGAAGGCGGAAGTATAGGCAGACCGCATATTGCAAAGGCAATTACGCTGGCAGGCGGCACTTCCAGTGTTATGGAAGCTTATAACAAATATATTAACGATGATTCGCCGGTTTATGTGCAAAGAAAGACAATTACGCCTCACGATGCAATAGAAATAATCTACGATGCCGGTGGAATACCCGTGTTTGCTCATCCTTTTGATGTTGAGGATGCTGAAAAATTGATCAAGGAATTTATGCATTACGGGCTAAGAGGTGTAGAGGCATATCACAGAAAACATTCTCCCGCTATGGTTGAGTATTATTCTTCGATAGCCGAGAAGTGCGGTTTGATAATCACGGGCGGCTCCGATTTTCACGCTCCTAACCCTAATAACGGTCAAATTATTATGGGCAAAAACTTTATTCCTGAGTGGATTTATGATTCACTTATGAAAGAGAAAAAACAATTGGATTTAGCAAGGTAAAAAATTACAGTAAGTTTGTTATGCGCAAAAGAGGTTTCAATCTGGTTGAGATAGTGATAGTTGTCATGATGATAGTGATGACGGTATTGCTCTGTCTGCCTGCTATGTTCAATAATACCAAACAAGCTCGGTTGATTTCTGTATGGAAGGGCATTTTTTTTGAAACAAAATCTAATTTTGAAATATTTGCACTGAATGAACGTAAAAAGATTGATGGTATTTGTTATGGCAATATGCCTGATAAGAAGGGGATGATTTACGGGATAATCAAACCTTATTTGAATCTTACAAAACCGTATGACGCAAAGATGCTAAAAGACTATACATACAGGTATTATAACGGTAAGCGGATAATGCCGAATTCTATTTATTATGCGCAAGATTATGGGTTGCAAGAAAATGGAACAATCGTCGGATTCCGTTGGTTGGGTTGTGAATGTTCAGAAAGTACGCCATGTGCAACTGCAATTTTCGATGTTAACGGCACCAAAAAACCTAATCTGCTTGGTCAGGATGTTTTTGGAATTTATATTTTTAAAAACGGTATAGAGGCATTCGGGTACGATTTGTCAAACGATGAGATAGAAAAATCTTGTAATTTAAAAAAAGGGAATGGCGCAAGCTGTTCAGAGTATTATTTAAGAGGCGGAAGACTGTAGGAGTGAACGACAGGTTATGTTAGATACGATTCTTATACATTTAATTAATTTTATAGAGCACGTTATAGAGTTGACAGGTCCGTTGGGGATTAGTTTATTGATGGCGATAGAGTCTTGTAATATCCCGTTACCGAGTGAAACAATATTGCCATTCGCCGGATATTTGGTGAGCAAGGGTATTATGAATTTTCATGTTGCGGCGTTTGCCGGTGCATTCGGATGTGTGATTGGATCTGTGCCTTCTTATTATATCGGTTATTTTGGAGGCCGCCCATTTATTGAAAAATATGGGAAGTGGTTCTTTGTTAGCAAGAAGGATCTGGAAGATGCAGACAAGTGGGTTGATAAATACGGAGATTGGGCATTTTTTATTTGCCGGATGCTGCCTGTTATAAGAACTTTTATTTCGCTGCCTGCAGGTATTTTAAGGGCAAGAAAAAGAACTTTTTTTACATTAACTTTTTTAGGTTCATTAATCTGGAGTTATTTGCTTGTTTATGTCGGTGTAAAAATGGGTGAGAACATGGAGGTGTTCAAGCATTTGTGGCATAAATTTGATGTGGCAATAGTTGCAGGTTGCATAGTTTTAGGCGGTTTGTATCTTTACAAACATTTTAAGCATTTGAATGAGGAGTAGAAAACGATTATGTCTAACAATATTTTTGCAATAATTTTAGCGGGTGGTTCAGGAAGTCGTTTGTGGCCTTTAAGCAGAGAGTTACATCCAAAACAGCTTATGCAATTTACGGATGATTACACGCTTTTTCAGTCAGCGTTTATTCGTCTTGTTAACAACGTCGATGACAAAAATATAGTGACAGCAACCAATGCAAAGCATGATCCTCAAGTCAGATATCAGTTAGAGGCGTTACAAAATAAATTTTTCAGACAAACTCCTTATCGTGTAATAACCGAGCCGCTGGTGAAAAATACAGCTCCTGCCGTAGCGTTGGGAATAAAGTATATTCAACAGATTAACAAAAGCGAAGATGAGCCGATAATAATAGTTACACCGTCGGATCATTTTATCCCCGAGCCTGAGGGATTTTCGAAAATAGTTGATGAAGCGGTAAAATTGGCAAAAGAAGGCTATATCGTCACGTTTGGTGTTAAACCTTCAAAACCTGATACCGGCTACGGATACATTAGAGCTAAGAAAAACAGAAAAATACGTGAGATATCCGAAAGTGCGTTAAAGGTAGATTATTTTTCCGAAAAACCTGATGAAGCGAGTGTTCGTGAATATTGTGAGTCGGATAAATATTATTGGAATAGCGGAATTTATGTTTTTAAGGCATCAGTTTTGCTTGCAGAATATAAGAAATATGCGCCGCAAATTTATGAAATTATCCAAAATGCTCAAATCGGTTCTCAAATTCCGACAATCCCGTATCTTGAATACGAGCAGATGCCTGATATATCAATAGATTATGCCGTTATGGAATATTCAAAAAAATTGGCAATGCTTCCGATGGAATGTGAATGGCACGATCTTGGTTCTTGGGAGGCAATTTATGATATTTCAGAAAAAGATGAGCATGGAAATTCTGTTTTTGGTAATGTGATTGATTTGGATAGTGAAAATTCCATGATCTATTCAACCTCAAAGCTTGTTACGACAATCGGACTTAAGGATTTAGTTGTTGTTGAGACAGAGGATGCTTTTTTGGTTTGTGAAAAGTCCAGAACTCAAGATGTTAAAAAAGTTTTTAATAAGTTGAAAGAGAAAAACGATTCGACACATCTGGTGCATAAAACGGTTTATCGTCCTTGGGGCTATTATACGGTATTGAACGAGGGCAGTGGTTTTCTCACAAAATGTATACAGGTTAACCCCGGCGGAAAGCTTAGTTTGCAGTTGCATCATCATCGAAGTGAACATTGGGTTGTGTTAGAGGGTAACGCTCTTGTTATCCATAACGATGAGGAACATTATTTGAGCCCCGGTGATAGTATTGATATCGGAATTGAGGAGACTCATTCTTTGCAAAATCCTTATGATGAACCTATAAAAATTCTTGAGGTTCAACGGGGTGAGATTCTTGATGAAAACGATATTGTTCGATTAAAGGATATTTACGGAAGAGTTTAGCATATTGTTTATTGTTTAATTTAATAATACATTTACAATTCTGGATTAAATACGTTTTCGTTGCTAAAATGAGTGTATGTTGTATTTTTATTTCGGGCAAGAAGAATTTAATATCGAAATTGAACTGAATAAACTCAGGTCGAAGATTGTTGATAAATCATTCCTTGCAACAAATTACAAGGTGTATAATAATCCTTCTGCTCCGGAGTTGGTGGAGATATTGAGAACTCCGCCGTTAATGTTTGGTAAAATTTTGGTGGTAGTTAACTGTGAAAAGTATTTTTTGGAGTCTGCCAAGGGGAGGTCCAATTTTGACGAGGCTGATTTGAAGGCGCTTGAAGAAGCGTTGCAAGATGTTTCAGATTTGTTGACAGTGGTATTCGTTTGTAAAATAGATAGGGATTCTTCAAAAAAAATCGACAGCCGGCGCAAGATATACAAGGTTTTTTCAAAATATTGCCAGACTAAAGAATTTGCGGAATTTAAAGCTTATCAGAAAGAATATTGTACTTACGTTCAAAAAATGGCAAGGCAGAAGGATTTGATTTTGAGCCCTGATGTTGCTGCATTCTTAATTGAACGACTAGGAACTAATCTTAGGATTGTTGACAGTGAATTAGAAAAATTAAAATTGCTTATTTATCCCGAGAAAACCGTCAAAAAAGAAAATATAAAAAATATTTGTTCTGAAAGTGAGGATATATTCTTGTTGGCGGATTATATTTTGCACGGAAAAAGGGATCTGGCTTTGAATGAGTACAGAAAACTTTGTGCGGAAAAACATTATCTTGAAATATTGGCTGTTTTACAAACAAGTTTTTCAAAATTACTCGCTATAAAAATTGAATCTGCCAATTCCGCTCCGATTGAGATTGCTGCAAAATTGAAAATGCCGGAATTTCTTGTTAAAAAAAGAATTACTGATATGAAAAATGTTTCTGCTACTCGTTTGATAGAGATAAGAAAAAATCTTTTGACGGCTGAAGCAAGAATAAAAACAGGTGAGATTGGATTCTACGATTTGCCGGTGGAGTTGGCAATATTGAGTTAGGTGTTTTATGTTTCAGGAATTATTGAAAGACAAATACGAATATTTTACGCGTTATTTCGAGAGCGCAATGCTAAATGAGAAGCATAAAATTCCGCAATCAATTATATTTTACGGTCAGGATAGCCTTGCACAATACTATTTGGCACAGGATATTGCGAGGATTTTGAATTGTAAGAACGACAAGATGCCCGAATGCGGGTGTATTAACTGCAACTGGATAAGGCACAACCAGCATCCTGCCGTTTTGACAATATCCAAAAACGATAACAAAAGTTCGGATGATGCGACCAAAAAAGTTATTTCAATAAAACAAACACAGTTCGTTAATAACAGTCTGATAAATACATCAGAATATTATAGGGTGTTTATTTTTTGTGATTCAAAAATCGGTGATTATACGAAATTTGAAAAACAACACTTAACCGAGTTTGCATCAATGGGATTCAAACTTCCGCAAGAGCTTGATGGAATTTGTTGGTATCCTCAACCGTTAACAAGAGAAATTTTGCAAAGTGAAGCTTCAAACTCGCTTTTGAAATCAATTGAAGAACCGCCGGAAAATGTTCTTTTTATCTTTTTAACAGAGGATAAAGAAGATTTGCTTGAGACGATAGTCTCCCGTTCACAATGTTTTTATATCCCGTCATTTCTTTACCAGCAATATGATATGGATTTTGTAAAATCTTTTTTATCAGATTATCCGGATATCAGAAAAGCTGATGTATTAGAGATTGTGCAAAAATTCTTCGATGCTGTGTCTGAAACGGGGTATAGCTTTGATTATGCTATTGATTGCATACAGTTTTATTTGAAAGAGTTGGTGCGTTCAAATATAGAAAATAAATCTTTCGTAATAAAATTGCGTAACGATATAATTGCGCTTCAAAATGCTAAAAAGCAAGCAGATTCTTACGTTAGACCTCAACTGATTATTGAAGGCTTTTTGTTCTCTATAGCAAAATGAATCTGTCTAATTTGAAAAATTTAAAAATTATTGCTGTTTGAAATATTTCTTAATTATTTAATCCGGCTGAGAAATCGTCCTGAAAGGATTTTTCAATTTGCTTAAAAATACGATATATGAGGGTATCAAAAAAAAATATTTTGGTGTATTGTATTTATTACGAATAACTTTTTTGGAGGTTTTATGCGAAATGCAAAGGACAAAAACACTTAAAACCAGAAGAAAACACCATCGAGAAGAAGAAACAGGAGTAAAAGCCCCGTTAGTTGAGGCTTTGGAGAAATTTTATCACAACCCGATGGTTCAGTTCCATATCCCCGGTCATACCGGCGGGCATGCTGCATATTCCCCGTTTAAAAAGTTAGTCGGAAGCAGGGCGTTGCTGCTGGATACTACAGATGAGTTTGATAATCTTGGAACTTTACATCCTGCAACGGGTCCGATAAAAGAAGCGCAAGAGTTAGCCGCTGAGGCTTTTGGTGCTCAAAGAACATTTTTTCTTGTCGGCGGTTCTACAATAGGTAACCTCGCTTTAGCAATGGGGTTGACCCAAAAAGGTCAGAAAGTTATTGTTAATCGAAATTGCCATCGCTCGATCTTGACCGGAATGATAATCTCCGGTGCCGAGCCGGTTTGGGTTATTCCTGATAAGCTTGATGAATGGTCACTATGGGGTGAAATTCAACCTGAAAGCATAGAAAAAGCACTTGAGGAAAATCCGTCTGCATCCATGGTTTGGATTACTAATCCTACATATGAGGGTGTGGTTAGCGATATAAAAGCAATAGCCGACGTCTGTAAGAAATATAATGTTCCATTGATAGTTGATGAAGCACATGGCTGTTTGTGGAATTTTAACAAGAATTTGCCCACTTCTTCTCTGGAACTTGGTGCGGATGCTGTTGTGCATTCCTTGCATAAGACCGGCGGAAGCATGTCACAAAGTTCTATGTTGCATATTGCTAAAAATTCTAAGTTTGATGTGGCAAAAGTTGAAAAAGCAGCTCAACTTCTTCAAACAACAAGTCCTTCAATGCTTTTGATGGCAAGTTTGGATGCGGCACGTGCCAATCTTGAATCTAAACGCGGTAAACGTCAGTTAAAACGTGCTATTCAGTACGCAGCATATATTAGAAAAAAATTGTCTAAGATTGAGGGTGTACACACGCTTGAGGCTACTGAAAAATACAATCGTGATGTGACGAAAATTTTTATTAAGGTAGACGGTCTGTCCGGTAAACGTCTTGAAAGTATTTTGGAAATCGATTTCGGTATTGAGGTTGAATCGGCAAGCGATGAGGGAGTTTTGTTCCTTGTCAATATCGGTAACACAAAACATGAAGTTTTGTATTTGATTCAAGCTATTGAAAAAATAGTTGAATCAAAGTATTCGGATATTTATTATATAGAACGCAGAAAACATATGCCCATGATTACCCCTGAAATAGTAATTAATCCCCGTGAGGCATATTACAGTCAAAAAGAAACTGTTCACAAAATGCACGCAATTGGCAGAGTTTGTGCTGAGGTAATCGCTGAATGTCCTCCGGGTATCTCAATATTGCTCCCCGGTGAGTTGATTACGCAAGAACACTTGCCTTATTTGAACGAGTATACCCATATTGAGGTCATTTGCAGGTAGTTGCATTTTTGTTTTTGTTTTTATTTTATATTTTAATCGCAATTTTTATGCTGCCTATAGATTTTCTTAATGTCTGCATATTCAATAATACCAATGGTTTTTGCCATATCTTGTTTTGCGTGTAAAGGAAGATATAAAGATTTTATAAGGAAATCGGGATTGACTGAAAATTTGGATTATAATGTGAACAAGATAAGAAAAGCAATGGAGAAATTTGTTATGCACGCTGATTCAATTAAATATTTTTTGACACAACTCGAAAATGCAGATAGTAAAAGTAAATCTGAAATAGAAAATATGTTGGTTAACATTGGCTCTGCTGCAGTACCTGTTTTGGTGGAACAGTTGCAATGCGTTAAAGGTGCAGTCAGAGGTGTTGTCGCAATGAGCTTGATTCGAATAGGTGAACCTTCTATTCCTTGCTTGAAAAAAGTTGCTGAAACTAATAAGAATTTTGAATGGGTTGCTCAATACCTCATTTCAGAAATTAAAGGCGAAAATAAATTTGCCGCATAAGTTTTGAAAGAATAGTTTTTGTATGAAAAGGATTGCACTATGCAATCCTTTCGTTTATATGCACATTTTTCTTCATAAAAATTTACATTGTATAAAAATTCTCTGTACTCTTCTTATTTGAATTAATTTTTGTAACCTGATTTTTACGGAATATTGAAAAATGTAATACATTTTATTATATTTCTTGACTTTCGAATATCTTGCCGATTATCATATAACCATAAAGAGAAATGTGAGGTCTAATGAAAAGCTCAACTTTACACAGATCAAATCTTTCTAAAGAGAGAATGGTTCTTTTGGAAGAACTAAGAGCAAAATCTGCAATGAGCGAAGAAAAACTTCAGCAGTCTGCGCCGAATGTTTACATCCGTCCTTCCAAAGAAAAAGAACTCGATGTATTGTGGCAGAATTTTAAAGTAAATCAAAGAGATGAGAAATCTCCCGGTGTGTATCTGGTTACAGGTTTTATAGCCGGTGCTGTGGCAATGTTTTTGATGACTGCATTGCTAAGTTTTACATCTCATACTATGGATAATTCAAATGATGCACCGAAGTTGATTAAAAGAAAACCTGCTAAGGCTCAATTGTCGATTATTCCCGCGGATACAAAAGAGCAGGCAAAGACTCTGAGTTCTGAAACTTATACAATAAAATCCGGTGATACACTTGAGGGCGTCATAATAAGATTCTATGGCAAATATGATCCCAGCAAGGTTTCTAAAATTATGGAAGTTAACAATATGACCAACCCCAATCAGTTGTCTATCGGTCAAACGTTGACAATACCGCTTGAATAATACGGATACAGATATGATTTAATTAACAAAAAACAGCCGGTTTATCATCCGGCTGTTTTTTTGAACTAAGACTATATACTGCCTTTTGTTCGTTTATGAGATTGATGATTGTGAGGATTAGCTGTTTAAGATGCAAATTGTTTTTCAAACATATTTCCATACTTTTTATTGAGATAATCCATTGAATCCAAAGTGTTGTATCCGCTGTAATTTTGTCCGTCTACGGTTAATTCGTAATCGCCCAGAACAGTGTTTCCGTTCTCGTCTTTTTCATCTTTGTCTGCTTCAAAATATGAATCAAGATATATTTTGATATTCAGAGCCATAGCTTGCAAGAAAGTTTGAACTCCGTCAAGTCCGGTTTTTAAGAGCATAATTCCTGAGAGTTCGCTGCCTTCGATAATGCCGTTGCCATCTTTATCAAGTTTTTCCATTTCGCTCCAGTTGCCGATTGCACCAAGGAATTCGCTTGCGTTATTGAATACACCGTCATTGTTTCTGTCGATAACGAAATCAAAAGTATTTCCGTTAGAATCTGTGTAACCGATAGGGTCAAGGTCTTGCAATCTTTGAAGTTCTTCTTCTGTGATGATAGGTTGTTCATCATCGACAAAATCTTCTTCAACAGCAGGCGGTTCACCGCCAAGATCTACAACCGGTGCGTCACCTTCAGTTCTTGGAGGATCTTGAGGGTTTTCTTGAAGGTATGGTATTTCTTTTGGGTCAACTTGTTTGTAAATACCTTTATCCCAGTCGATCAGGTAGTATTTGGATTCGTCTTCGTTCCAATAAACTTCTTCATTTTTGTTGTCAGGGTTAGCAACGCATCTGTTTGGAGCCAGTTTGTCTCTGGCAATTCCGTTACCGTTGCTTGCATCACCGGTTTCCATATAATTTTCGATTCTTTGCAGAATGTATCCGACACCAACGTTCATAAGGCTCATATAACCTTTGAATGTCAGACCGTTACCATATTTTTGTTTCATCTTTTGGTATTCTTTGTAGTGGTAATTGTAATTTTCTCCTGCCAGATCATTTTCTGCAAAACCGTTTTCTTCTGTGATATTTTCAAAAACATCAGTTGTTTCGGTTTCTGTTGCGTCAAAGAGTGAACCTTCGCTTTGCGCTACTGTTTGAGTTGTCGAAGTAGTGGAGCTTGTTGTTTGGTCTTTGATTAATTTTACATTGCTGGTTTCCATGTACACACCTATTTTTTATTAACACACATGTATATAAAGGTTTTTCGACTTATCTTATTTCAAATATTATCTATTTTGTAACAATACTTTACATATGACATATATATAATATATATAATAATATTTTGCTGCTATTTAATAAAATTGGGGTATAATTATATTTATGAGAGTGGAGAAATTAACATTAAAGAAGATATTTATAATAATACTGACTGCGCTGTCATTTCTGATAGTGTTGGGGGCATTGTGTGTGCCGCTGTTAGCTTATTATCATGTCGGGATATCTGACGGATTTTATATTTTATATCACAAGCTTTGCGTAGGGTCTTCGGCGAGATGTTTTACGATAAACGGTTGTGCAATGCCGCTTTGTGCGAGATGTTTGGGGTTGTATACCGGAATATTTTTGACGTTAATGCTGTATTTAGAGCAGTTCAAGATAAATAAGAATGTATATTATTTAATGGGAATATTAGGTATTGGTGAAGTATTGCTTGAGTATTTTAATTTAATATTTCCGAATATATGGATCACGTTTTGCGGCGGTTTGTTTGTTGGTATTTTTCTTGCCGTTATGTTTTTGCGGTTGGAGATAAAATTCAAACATGATTACTAAATGTAAAGATTTATTACGTTAAATTCATGTTAATTTTAATCAAACAACTCAATTTTTTAAAAAACAATTTCAATTTTTAACCAAAATAATACGAAAAAAGTATGCAAAGTCCCTCAAAACATGGTATAATCATGAAACAAGGACAAATAAGTGTTCTCATTACCCTTAATACTCAGCCAAGGAAATAGGAAATTTATGACCGAGAATTGACTACCTAAGTAATAAAAAAACTATGTAAAGAAATTGTTAACAAAAAATGAAAAAAAGTCAATTATTTTTAGCGATAATTTTTTAATAATAATGTAGGGAAAAATATATAGTGTGACAAATGTCGGAGGGAAGACATGACAATTAGTGTGAACTCAAGAAAAAAACAAGCAAAAAAATCATTCGATGAATTATTAAATGACTTAAGAACAAGTAATTCAGAGAAAGTAAGATATAATGCTGCAAGAGTTTTGGGAGAGATGGGCGATTCTACAGCGGTAGAACCATTAATTGATGTGTTAAAGAATGACAAAAATGGTTCGGTACGTTTGTATGCCGCTCGTGCACTCGGTGAACTTGGTGACAGCAATGCAACGATTCCATTGATTGAGTCATTGAGAGAAGACAGAAATGTTGACGTAAGAGTCCGTGCAGCACGTGCATTAGGACGTTTAGGCGGTAAAGAAGTAGTTGAACCGCTGGTTGAGGCTTTGAATGATGAAAATCCTCAAGTTTGTATTACAGCTACAGATGCGTTGATTGAAATTGGTGATGTAGCTACAGATGCATTGATGGATTCACTTGATCATGAAAAAGTAAATGTAAGATGTGATGCTACAAGAGCACTCGGTGAGATTGGTAATCCGAAGGCTGTTGATAAGATTATTACAATGCTTAAAGATGAATGGGTAAATGTAAGAATATACGCAGTTACTTCTTTAGGCAAATTGAATGATACGAAGGCAGTACCTGCATTGATTGAAGTAATGCAAAATACCAAAGAAAACGATTTGGTTAGAGCTGGTGCAGCAGCTGCTCTCGGCGTGTTGCGTGATCAAAGAGCGCTCATGCCGCTTCGTGAACTCATTATGGGTGCAGATGAGCTTGGTGAATTGGAAGATACAGCATTGAAATCTTTCAAGAAGATTATGGCTGCAAATTGGCAAGCTATTCCTGGTGCTGCTCCACAGAAAAAAACTGTTAATGCTTAATTTTAGATTAACTTGCAATACAAACAGCCTTTTTAAAAAGGCTGTTTTTTTATGTTTTTGTGCGACGGGTTGCATAGTTGCTGATAAAAAGCGTATAATGTTCTATGTTGATTTAATGGAGATAGGGTATGACATTAGTTAAGGCAAGCCATTTGTTGGTATCAAGTGAAGAAGAAGCTAAAAAATTAAGAGAAGAAATTTTGGGCGGAAGGTCTTTTGCTGACGTTGCGGCAGAGGTATCTATGTGTCCTTCAGGTGCAAATGGCGGTGATTTGGGATATTTTGGCAAGGGTCAAATGGTTAAGGAATTTGAGGATGCGGCATTTTCTATGAATGTGGGTGATGTATCCGAGCCTATTCAAACTCAATTCGGTTGGCATTTGATTTATTTGACTGATAAGCAAGACTAATATTTATGGTTGTTGAAAAACTCAGACAATTTCTGAAAGAATCAAGTTTAGATTATCTTATTGTAAATACTACCGATGA
>CASEVT010000029.1 GCA_949291445.1 uncultured bacterium
CAAAGATTTATTCTCAGATGAACAGAAAAAGTCTGATTGATTCATTGAGCAAAATTTTACCCTTAACCCGAAACGGATTAAAATACAATTCCGTTTTGAATAATTACTCCAAAGAGCTGAATGAGTCTTTGTATATAGATACTTTAATCAGAAGAAAAAGATTTCTTGAGATGTTTTTGAAACAAGCAAAAGCTATCGAGCAGAATAATTTGTCAATAAAAGACTACACTGAACTGGTCAAAATTCAAACCATAAAGAAATATCTTGAAAACACAAACAGCTATCGCGCAATGAATGACATTCGCCATTCAATCGAAAATTTACCTGATAACACAATAAAAAATGAACTAACAGCACTATACAATGCCCGACTGAAAGAGTTAACCCCAAACTCAAACAATAATATCACCATCTACGAAGTAGAAAAATTGCTCGATAAATATACTTACTACCACGAATGTACGCCTGAAGAGCTTGAACAACTAAAAAAGCTCTACGGCAATTACGCAAAAGATATAAAAAACGCAATAAACAGCAATTTAGAAGCTTTAGACTTCAAGAAAATTAAAGATATCACAAAAATTATCAACAAAAATAACGGAAAATATATAGATTTTTGGCGACAACATCCGGATAAAACAGTTATATATATCAACTCCCAAACAACAACAGCCGGTCAAATTGAATTATTCGACGAAGATGCTTGGGATCTCATCGTTAAAAACTACAAACTATTTTGCGAACGTAAATTCGATAATGATGCAATCAAAGCAATTATAAGTTATTCCGGCATGTCCGGTTATGATAAATTTAACAGCTTTTTAAGAGCAAATTATTCTATAGACAAACTCATTCAATCATTGAACAAACAGTCTGATTTTAGCGAGCAAATCTTTGTTCAATTTAAGAATAAAATAGATAATTTAGAATCTATACTAAAACGCTTCTTTGTCGGCAAGAATTTTGACGAAGCCGCTAATAACAGGGAACACCTCTTAAATAAACTAAACGAAATTAAAAACGCACCCCTCAACGAAAACAACAAGCAAACCCTGATTGATAAACTGGAAAAAATTAAAGAATTTATAAACAAACTTTCTTTTGAACACGAAATAGAAAAAAACATTGAATCCATAAAAAAATACGCGATATGCGCAGATAATGAAGATAAATCGATTACACTGCTAAGAACAGCAACCACGGATGAACTCGAAGATGTCGTTTTTGAAAACGGTGAAAGTCTTCTCTCCTTGATAGACTCCGGCATTAAAGATAATTTAACAATTGAAAATATAAAAACACGAATTGAAAAAGAACACCCGATTATGACACAATCCGGATTTCTGTCTACCTCCATTGCTCCGTACAAAACACTTGCCGGAAATGTTCAATGGATTTTAAAAATGGACGAAGGCGTAAAATATAACTATTTGAGTGATATATCTCACATTTTTGACTACACAAACGGCGGCACTGAAGCAGAAGTCCTCATAAATCCTGCACATAAAATCAGAATAAGTAATGCGCAATATCAAAATGGGGTCTGGAAACTTTTTGGAAATGTCCTCCCGAGTTAAATACTACAACAACACTGAATTAGGTAAAATTACGTCAATTTGCCCGAATATTTTTATGAAAATCGAATCAACAGAACAAACTATTGTTCAAACCCGTCTCTGAGCAATATTTAAAACTCTAATCTCTATCAAAAGAAAAACCCAAGCCGAATATTTTTAGAACTTTTTTGTTACCAAAATTTTTGAGTGAGAAAAATTTTTGCAAAAAGCTCTCCGCACCCTGATTTTTTATAAATGAAAAGTATTTTTGATAATCATTAGACCTAATATAAGTCAGCAGTTTATAACCGGATTTCGCAACGGTTTCATAATCAGTAAACACTAGAATATCTTTTACGAGTCCAAAAATTTTCTCATACTGACTTGCATCAACAAGATTTATTCTCATATAAAGACATTTATTAATTACAAACAAAAGCCAGATAATATTTGCCCCCAGCAGGTTTCTTTCAGACAAATAACTCATCACGTAATGCAACGAATAAAAAATATTCATAGCATTTTTATTATTCTTGTGCAAAGCCGTATCCGTAAGTGAATCACCTCTGACAATGTAGTGATATAACTTCTCATCCAGTCCGTAAGCTTTTTCGATAAGTGAAATATAAATCAACACAAACGCATCATCTTCCGTAGTATAAAGTTTAGGAAAAATTATCTGATTATCATCCACAATTTTCTTTCTAAATATCTTATTCCACAGAGTAACTCTGACATTGGGTCGTGTAGAATTATCCAAAATAACTTCATTGAACATATTCAATCTATTGTACTCAAGAGCGGAAGATGCTTTTGTTCTCAAACTTTTAGTCGCAACTTCTATTTCAGTGTCACACATAACCAGATCAACTTTTTTTTCTTCAATAGTTTCAAACATTCGCTGACACATTTGAGGTTCATATTTGTCATCGCTGTCACAAAACATTAAATATTCGCCTTGTGCAATACTCAATGCAGCATTTCTTGCTGCGGCAGGACTTGCATTTTCTTGACTTAGTACAATTATTCTGCCATCTATTGATGCATGATTTTGCAATATTTCTAAACTCTTATCTTTGGAACCGTCATTTACACATATTATTTCTATATCAGAATATGTTTGATTCTCTAAACTTCTCAATGTCTCTTCGATAGTCTTTTCTGCGTTGTACACAGGCATTATTATTGATATTTTTGCAGACATTTTTATCCTTCTTCATCTTTCATATTAAAGCTTTTTGTATCTGTGTTTTTTTATCTGTAGTCCTAAAATGGTTAGAATTTTGTAGTCTCCTGAATTTTTCAGCGAAAATATATTTTGTATAAAACTTTTTTTATTTTCACTTCGTGCCAGCAATTTTTCATACGATTGTTGCATTAAAAATTTATCTATATCTTTA
>CASEVT010000030.1 GCA_949291445.1 uncultured bacterium
ATAAAAAATAAAAATAAAAAAAGCCGTGCCACTGCCTTTCGACAGATACAAAAAAGAATCGTAAAAATATCCATCTCCCCTCGAAGCTTCTCTTACCCGAAAGTTAGCTCTTAGTGCTGCTGCATTCCTGCTCTGACACGGTTCGAACGCTTTCGCCAAAAGAACGTCGATTATCAACAACGGCTATTCAACTTTTCAAATTTGCACAAGCCTCACGGCAGGCTCTTCACCCCGCATAGGCGTTCGGGTCGAGAGATCCGCCACATCCCCGTGGAGCACGGCTTGTTTATATAATAACTTAAATCCTATGAGTAAACAAGCCCGAAGAATCTACGATATATCCCATTTTCCGCAAGTACCACCCCAGCGAGCTATAATATTGCCTTTTATATCTTTAATCTTTTGAGGATGCTTGTCCTCTAACTCACCCTCTACAATGGTAATCACTTCACAACTGTTTGAGCAATCACTACACTGATTAGTAACAGAATTGAAATGCATATCACCGACTTCCCAACCCTTGAACTTCGTAGGATTAGTAGTATATTGATGATTTTCCATCGCCAACAAAGCAGCACCTATAGCACCCATAGTCTGGTGGTTCTGCGGAACAACAACCTTAGTATTCAAAGCTTCTTCAAATGCCTTAACCATGCCTGAATTCGTAGCAACGCCACCTTGAAATGTAACTATTGGAAGCAATTCTTTTCCTAAAGCCAGATTACTCAAATAATTTCTTACAAGAGCCTGACAAAGTCCATACAAAAGATCTTCAACAGGATAGCCAAGTTGTTGCTTATGAATCAAGTCACTTTCAGCAAAAACTCCGCAACGACCGGCAATTCTTGCAGGAGAAGTAGATTTCAAAGCAGTTTCGCCAAACTTTTCAATCGGTACATTTAATCTGCTTGCCTGCTGGTCTAAAAAGCTGCCGGTACCTGCGGCACAGACCGTATTCATTGCAAAATCAGTAACAATACCGTCACGCAAAATAATTATCTTGCTATCCTGCCCGCCAATTTCTAAAATAGTTTGCACTCCCGGCACATAAGTGCTTGCGGCAACAGCATGGGCAGTAATTTCGTTCTTGATAACATCTGCCCCGACAAGAGCACCTGCCAAATTTCTTCCACTTCCTGTTGTACCAACGCCTTGCACGTTATAATCACATAACTTTTTCTTATACAACTCCTTCATACCGGTCTGAACTGCTACAACCGGTTTTCCGGCAGTTCTTAGCATATAACTGTCAATATATTTTCCGCTTTCATCAACAAGCGCTAATTTAGTAGTCACTGAACCTACATCAATTCCCAAATATACATCTAAAGACATCATTCCCTCACTTTTGTTTACTGTTATGATAAATAAAACACTCCAACTAATCAACATGCAAAAAAGCTTCCGAAAAACTGGAAGCTTTAGTTTGGTTAGTTTATATAGGTTAGTTAGTTAATTATTTTAAACCTAAATGTAGAAATTATGTAAACCAAGTAAATTAATCAGATTACGCAAATGAAGCTACAATACCGACTCCTGCACCGATACCCGCACCGAGCAAAGGTCCGATAACCGGAATCCAACCCAGAGTCAACGCACCGGCTCCTGCGTAGGTTACTATGCCTCCAAGTTTACCGAATGCTTTTTTCAGATCTGTGGATTGTGGAGGTTTCTTACCGTAGAGCTTGGATATCATTTCTTCTTTCGAATATTTTTGAGCGTGACCGAATGTCAGCGTATTGAAGAAACCATTTGCAATCGCACCGTCACAATTTTGACTGATATCGGTAGCCAAATCTCTACCCGTCGCTGCCATATATTGTTCAAATGCTGCATTTCTTATACACAAATCTATTTGTTCTTCAGTATGAGCACCTTCAGATTTTAGCTTATCATACAGGTACGAACCTTTAAGGGCTGCTACTAATCTTTCAAATTCTCTTGTAACTTGATCTGTATCACCTTGTGCAAGTGCATTTTGCAAAGATCTGCACATAAATGAGATATTACCAGTCTCACCATCCGCCAGTGCTGCATATTGTTTTGCATTTCGCCCTTCAAGATGGTTGTATGCCCTTGCAGTTTGATCATAGTCATAATCGTAAGCTAATCTGTCTTTATAATCCATATTTATATAATCTAAATATGCTTTTGAGTATCTGGGCATCATAAAAGCACCGCCATAGCCAAGTCCATAACCGGCACCGTAATTCAAATTAGCAGAATAAGGCGATGTTACACCTGATGCATAACCCATATTGACATCCATCGGAAGGTCATAAACGGGAGTTGTTGCAAATCCCCAATTATTCATAAATTGCTGATTGAGCCATTGCCGACCAGAACCTGATGGATATGTTTGAGCCGTAAAATAGCCGGGCAAGCCCATTCCCATTGCGTTGACTCCGTATGTCATAACCAACCTCCAAATATAAACTTTTATCTAACCTTACTTATATAAAAACAATCGCTTATACACAATTGCTTTTTAGACATATTCTCTTAACATTTGTTTACAAAAATAAAAAATTTTCTAACGCTCCGGCAAATAAATTCTTGGTTTGTTTTAAATCAAAAAAAGGAAGTTAACAATGATAAAATCAATAAGCTCAGTACAAAATACGTATTATCTAAGACAAACAGCGACACAACCGGTTGCATTCAAAAGCAGTACTCAAATAAAAAGATTGGCGCAAGAACATATAGGAAACTGTCAAGACGGACTTATCGGCACCGTAAAGGTCAGACTTGCCAATAACGAAGAAAAATTCCTAAATTTATTTAAAAGAACGGGGACAGAGATTGAAGAATATAAGATTTGCGATGATTTTGACAGAACAATCGGAGAAGTTCAACTTAAAATAAAAAAATTTATAAATTACGATAAACTTGAGTACCCAACAGACCCCAGCCACGTATTTGTTGACAACTTGAGAAATTACTCAAAACCGCAAACACCTTATCACAACAAGGATTTAACCTACTATAAAGATATCGGCACACGTTTCTTACAAATAGCACTAAAAAGAAGTCAAGAATCAGGTTGCAACGGTAATATAAAATTAATTGCAAAAAACGAATCTATGCCATTTTATAAAAATGTAATTCATATGCAAGAAGCTTACCCGAAAAACTCACCGCTCAGATTCTTTAACAACCCCAATACACTATACTTACCCGAAGAATTTAAAAATGAACTATCCAATATCAGAGGCGGTCTATAAATCGATTGGAGCAAATTACTGATTAATTGGCTGTCAGACAATAATTTATATAAAAATATTAATTTTTTTGTTTTTATTACGGCTTTTTAGTAAAATTAAACACAGATTTATAAACTAAATTAGCTCGGGTAAAATTATGAAAAGTAAGATTGTTTCGTCGTTAACTCAACCCAAGTTTCGTTTATCAGAAAAAGTTTTAGGCACCATTTCAAAATCAACAAAACTGACTAAAGATGAGTTGATAAATCAATCGTTTGAACAACAGTTTAAGTTGATGGAAAGTCGAGGAGTTAAAAACAATCCTCATACTCTCAAAGACTTTCTTATAAGAAATTATAAGAAACTCGGAGAAAAATTAGGTTTGCTAAAAAGGGAATATAATATATACACCCATACTGACTAGCATTTAACGTAGTCCGGTTTTTATATTTTGCTTAAGACTTTCTCATAACAGCACCGGAGCGGTGGATTCTAAACCATTATAGAATCCGACTTTGCAACCTAATTATAATTATTCCCAAATTTTATAACACCGACCGGATAAAAGAAAAAAATGGGTGCGGTGGGATTCGAACCCACGACCAATTGATTAAGAGTCAACTGCGCTACCACTGCGCCACACACCCAAGTTCTATATCAATCTCGGATACCGTATGTCTATTATATCACTAATCATTAAATGTCAATAATAACTCAAGAAGTTCAATCAGCAAATGGAACCAAATAAAAAATATAATGTTATAATTAATAATATATACATAAGAAAATTAAGGAATAATGAATATGAAAAAAGCATTTTCAATGATAGAACTACTCATGGTCATGGGCATTGTAGGCATTATAGCCATAACAATGATCACAACGGTACGGCCACGAGATCTAGAAGTCGGTCATTTATATATTGCAGCATACACATTTTTAAAAGATGCATCAGACAACGTTTTTCTGGATGTACAAAGTGTAACACATGATCACACAACCGAAATAGACATGAATGCACAAACATTTTGTAATTCATTAACAGATTACATAAATACGACAGTAGCACCTACTTGTTCAAATGCAGGCAGTATTAGTTTCGCAGCTGGCGCATATTCAGCTGACTGGAGACCTGCCATAATTGCTTCTAACACGATGAAAATTTACATATCCGCACCTGGGACTATTAACGGCAAGCAATACATGAAAGTATGGATAGATTTAAACGGCGACAGAAAGCCAAACACATCTGCTTGGAGTGAAGGCTCGCCAGCTGATATAGTTGCATTCGCCGTCGATTCACAGGCTAATCTCATCATACTCGGAGCTCCTTTATTTGATACAAGATATGTTTGGGGTAGAATTCACTATACGAATGATGCAAATGGTGATGGCGTTTATTCCAAAAAATTACCGTTTTATCAGGCGCAATTCAGGGCATTTTTAGGTCAAGAAACTGACGATTATTTGAGTGTTAATCTCAATGATTTCATGAGTGGAGATTTAAAAGCACCTGCAAGTAAAATGCCAACACCTACTATAACGCAGTATGACACAGAAATGTGTCAAAACGTAATTGGAGGTGTCGATGATTCGACTTATTCGTCCTGCACTGTTCAGGTATTAAATTAGTTTTTATTGACACACAATTAATCTTTAATAATACTTTTTAAAATAAAAAACTCCACACTGTGTGGAGTTTTTTATTTTAATGGCGGGACCGACGAGGCTGTCTTGGATTATTGGCGGTTCACAACTTTTACACTCCGTTATTGTTTTTCTTACGAAAAACAG
>CASEVT010000031.1 GCA_949291445.1 uncultured bacterium
ATGGTCTTTCATTACACAAATTGCATAAATCTCAAAATTATAATATTTGTGTGCGTTTTTGATAGAAAATTTTAATAACTCAATGTTTTTAATCAAAATATTACGTCTTTTACTTGTGACAATAGTAATAAAAATTATACTATTTGGAATATATAATCTTTTGTAATTCATAGATGTATTTTAGTATATATTAAAAGATGCGGTAATCAAAGATTTACCACATCCTACGGACTTTTGTAATTCATAGATGTATTTTAGCATATATTAAAAGATGCGGTAAATCAAAGATTTACCACATCCTACGGACTACGGACTTTCTTTATCTCGCGCACTTGTGAAGGATTGTATGTAATCCCGTATTTAACTGCTAAATCGTTGCTTCCCATAAATTATTCCTCTCGTAATCCTGTTTTTTCAAGCTACATATTATAAATAACAATTCCTGAGAGAAATAATTGACTCAAAAAATTTCATTATGAATTTATGTTAAATAAATATGCATATTAAGTATCATCACCAATGCTACTTATAGGTACGCTGAGTGCAGAAAGAATTATTGAACCAAGCAAAGCACTCCAGAATCCGTTTACTGCAAAACCTGGCGCAATGTAACCTGCTAGCCACAGTAAAAATGCGTTTATAACCAATGTAAACAACCCCAATGTTAAAAAATTAATTGGAAGTGTTATAAATAGCAGAATTGGCTTTAAAAAAGAGTTTATTAATCCAATTAAAATTGTAACAAACAATGCTGAAACAAAGTTACTAACGGTTATCCCGGGAATTAGCCAGGCAATGAAGACTATCGCCACAGAATACAACAACCATCTGACAATTAAGTTCATAATTTACTCCTTATCGTTTCAAGTAAATTATGCATTAGAACAAGAACAAATTAATGAGCTTGTTTTCTATAGACTGATATATATTAAAATTTAAAGAAAAATTGGTAAATCTATACTTCCAATTTTCTGATGACACGTGCAGGATTTCCAACAGCAAGCGAATTATCAGGAATATTTTTTGTGACAACAGCACCTGCTCCGATAACACAATTATTCCCAATTTTCACCCCCGGAACGATGGTAACATTGCCGCCCAGCCAGCAATCATCTCCAATTACAACCGGTTTTGCATATTCTAACCATTTTCGTCTTAAATCGGCTTGCAAAGGATGAATGGGTGTATATATTTGAGTATTAGGCCCGATAAAGGTATTAGAGCCAATTTTAACCCTTGCACAATCAAGAATTGTGCAGCCTGTGTTCATATAAACATTTTCACCAAGCTCAATATTAATGCCATAGTCACAAAATAGTGGCGGCTCAATTGTTATATTTTTATATTTTTTACCAAATAGCCTGTAGAGGATTTCAGCTCTTTGGTCAGGATCGTCAGGTGCAGAATTGTTGTATTCCTTTAAAATAAATCTTGCACGGATTCTTGCATCGGATAATTCTTTATCCAGTGCATTGTATGCTTCACCGTTTACCATTTTTTCATATTCACTCAATTTATGTGCTCCTTTTTGATAAAAAAACTTGCTATACAATAATTTCAGTTAGAATACCTGCACAAATACTTATAAATAGCAGCAATAAAATGACTTTAATTGTGTCAAGAAAATTTTTGTTGTTCTTCAATAATACAAGCAGACCAAGTCCTGCACTTGTGCACAAGCCGGAAATAACAGCGCCTAATGTAATAACACCTTTTATGTAAAGCATGGTAATAACAACAGAAACAGCGCAGTTTGGTACAAGTCCGATAAATGCTGCAACCAAAGGCTGAAACATTCTGTTATTAAAAATACTCTCACTCAACAACTCCGGATATGATGCAAAAATTAAGTTTATTATTAATAAAACAACAAGTATGAACCCAAACATATTAAATGTATGTTGAATTGGATGTAAAAGCAACTCGAACCTATTAGGAGAAGAAAGGTTATGATTGCAGCAACCTTTATCATCCTGTTCGGGATTATCGGGTGAGTTAAATTTTCTGCTTGTAGGAATCAAATCAACGAAATACCCGCCTATTACACCTATAACAAGCTTAATGAGCAAAATCCACAAGATAATATTCCAAGAATCAGGCTGTGTCAACAAAACAGGTATAGCCTCGTCGGAAGTTGCCAAATATACTGATATTAAAGTACCTCGAGTAATGAAATTTCGTGTGTAGAGTGTACTTGCAATAACAGAAAAACCGCACTGTGGTATCAATGCAACTGCACTACCAATGAGCGGTCCTGTTTTTTTAGATGATTTTACAATCAGATTTAACTTGGATGAATATTTGTATTCAATTATTTCAATTAAAACAAAAATAAGAAACAGAAAAGGAAGCATATGTAAACATTCGACAATCGAATCATTTACCCAAACCGGAAAAGGCAAGTCCGTGACTATTGTATCAAGTTTAGAAAAAAAGACATTTTCTAACCCGACAAAAAATTTTAAAATATTAACAAGAAATTCCATACAGGATAATTATACAAAGATTATATAGATAAAATCCAGAGTGTAACAATTTAGTCAGCGATTAATTTGAGCGCAAGACCATTTTGTGCGATTTTAAAATTAGAGCTGGTAAGAGATAAGAGCATAGAGCGGTTGCCAAATCGATCAATAGACCAGGCACCGAGATACTTTGGACGTTCACCGGTATAAGCATAAGCAAATACAATAATCCTATCAGGATTCAACTCATCCCACCCCATAGGAAAGATATCCCATCTATAAAGGTTAAGATCAAGTCCTTGATTACGCCAGTGATATTTAATTGCCTCACGAATTTCGGTCAGTTCTCTAACAGACTGTGAATCCAGATCGTAGACAAAGAGATTAGTCTGCCACAGACCATCTTCAGAAAAAGAGATCTTTTCCTTAAAAGCAATCTTCATTCCGTCAGCAGACCAATCCAGTACTGTTAAGGTCTTTTGAACATTATTTTTTAGTGAATCCATACCTGTACGATAAATTACCTTTTTACCTTGATTAACGTGAACTTTTTTAAGTCTGTCATGCACGTTTATGTTTTTATCAAGTTGCATTAAATAAAGTTCAGAGCCTGCAGTCTTAGATGTAGGATAATAAAAGACATTTGAATAAGTAAGCAAAGAAGCGTCAGGCGAAGCCACACCAAGAGATTTAACTTTGCAGTCTTTTTTAAGCTTTTGCAGGTTGATTTCAACTGAGCCGGGCGGGTAATTATATTTTTTAATTTCAATTTTAGGTGGTGGCAAATCGATGATCTTATCATCTTTTTCAAAATCGGGTTCAGGAATATTAAGTTTTTCATTGGCACGTTTTTGTGCTTCTTCGTAATATTCATCCATAGTTTTAGGCATATTATTAGTTCTAACCGTATCGTCAGACTTTATTGCAAATGTAGGAGAGATAGCGAAGAGGATAAAAATGCTGATAAAAATTGCAGCAAACTTGTTCATATCAGACGAGTCCTTCTCTCATAGCGGTAACAGCGGCTTGAGTTCTGTCATCGACGTACAATTTTTGTAAAATACTATGCACATGCGCCTTAGCAGTAGCACGAGTGATGACTAATTTTTCAGCAATTTCAGGATTTGAGAGTCCTTCAACGATCAAAGCGAGAACTTCGAGTTCTCTTTCGGTAAGTCCAAAAGTATTTTTACCATTTTTAATTTCCGCAGGTGCAGAAACAGTTTTAGACTGGCGCTGAACGTTAGAGAGTACAAGTCTGGCAATAGCCGGGTCCAGCCAGGCTGTTCCTTCGTTAATAGCGGTAATAGCGCTAATAAGTTGTTCAGGAGTAGCTCCTTTCATAATATAGCCGTCAGCACCGGCAGCCAGAGCTGCAAAGACATCATCATCATTTTCACGTGAAGTAAAAATGAGTATTTTAGAATGCAAACCGGAATCTTTAATTTGTTTGGTAGCTTCAATCCCGTCAACGACCGGCAAACCGATATCCATAAGTATTACATCAGGTCGAAACTCTTTAGCCAACTGAACACCTTTAAATCCGTCCTCAGCTTCAGCGACGAGTTGTATATCATCGGCTTTTTCGAGAACAAGGGCTGTTCCCATTCTAATCATAGTGTGATCTTCGACAAGCAATACTTTAATACTCATAAATAATCCTTTGCTAATGTTGTGAATGAATATTTTTAACGATTGAATCAGGCAGAAGGACGGAGAAGGTGCTGCCATTGTTCAATTCACTTTCGGCCCAGATTTTACCGCCGTGAGCCTCAACAATTTGTCTTGAGAGATATAAACCCAAACCTGTACCAACGGAGCGTTTTTTTGAAGTTCCTTGAGAAAAACGCTTAAACAATTTAGGAATATCATCACGCGGGATACCGGAGCCATTGTCCTGAACACTAATAACGATAGCATTTTCATTATTAATGTGGGCACTAATTTTAACATTGCCGCCGTCTGGAGTATGGTTAAGTGCATTACCGCACAAGTTCATAACAACGCGACGCAGTTCTTTTTTATCGGCAAATATTGAAACTTCAGCAATTTGGTTGAAATCAATCGAGATATTCTTTTTTTGAGCAAGAGGAACGAGTTGAGAGAGGCAGTCATTGATAAACTCTTTCAAATCGAATTCAGTGCAGCACAGAGCCAATTTACCGGATTCATATTTATAGACTTCTAGCAGTGCGTTAACTAACCCGAGCATATCCTCATTGCTTTTTTTCATAGTATCAAGCAAGGTTGACTGTCTTTTGTCGAGAGCGCCCAGAGAACCGTCTAAAAAGAATTGGAGAGTTTGAATAGCAGCCAAAAGCGGAGTTCTCAAATCGTGAGTCAAAGTTGCAATAAAATCATCTCTAAGTCTATCTAATTCTTTTTGAGCCGCCACATTTCTAACAACACCAACATAGTAAATCAAAGTATTTTCATCGGAAAACACAGGTGAGAAATTAATTTCGACGGGTATAATTTTGTCATTGATGGAATTTTTAATCTCAATGTCATTGACCAAAATTTCTTTTTCGAGAAAGACATTATCGAACAGCTTAGAATCTGAGGTAAAAAAGTCCTTAAGTGGCTTGTTAATAATATAGTTGTCGCCGAGACCGGTAATATTATGAAAAGCAGGATTAGACTGTATAATATGCCCATCGGTTGATAAAAGGACAATCCCATCGGCGCAAAAATTAATAATAGCGTTCAATTTAGAGTTAGACTCAAGAAGGCAAGCAGTTTTTTGTCGAACCAAATCTTCAAGCGAATGGTTGTATTTTTCAAGTTCTTTTTTCGCAAGTGACAACTCATTAATTTTAGAGTTCAATTGAAGAATGAGATTGCTGCGTTCTAGCCCGTTTTTGATATTCATAATCAGATCTGCATTATCCCAAGGTTTTTCAATATACTTGTAAATACCGACGTCGTTAATAGCTTTAATAGCATTTTCTTTATCAGCATAGCCGGTCAAAAGGATCATGCTAATTTCCGGACAGAGGAGTTTAGCCTTAGACAGGAACTCAATACCGTTCATTTGAGGCATCATAAAGTCAGAAAGAATCAAACATGGTTTTGAGGTTTTCAAAGAGAGCAGAGCTTTGAGCGGGTCATCAAAGTAATCG
The DNA here is from genome assembly GCA_949291445.1 of uncultured bacterium. Taxonomy (GTDB): domain Bacteria; phylum Cyanobacteriota; class Vampirovibrionia; order Gastranaerophilales; family Gastranaerophilaceae; genus Spyradomonas. Next base: position 5,588 of record CASEVT010000031.1, read on the forward strand.
ACATTATGAAACCCTTCCAGCTCCATCAACATTTTAAGGGTGGAAAGCACAATGCTGTCATCATCGACTATGAAAATTTTATCGCAATGGTACATGACAACCAGAATCTCCTCAATAAAAGAATAATTCATTTTCACAGTTAAGACAAACAGTTTACAATTAGCAGTAGTGTAAATATTCTAATTTGCATCCTAAATCTGGTCTCGACGTGTATTGTATGTAACAAAAGATAGTATCTATAAATTCTTTGGCATAAATTACGGAACGTATGGTTAAAAAGTTGGTAGGATATAATATTTTGAATCTAAAAAAAGTTTCACCACTCAGCCGGCAAGA
>CASEVT010000032.1 GCA_949291445.1 uncultured bacterium
CTCCCGACATCTTCCTTGTAAGGGAAGCGCTCTACCAACTGAGCTAAACGCCCTTTCAACAACTCATTTACTAAACTGAGTTATTTAGTATATATAAATAATACTAAATAAATATCCAATGTCAAATGCAATTATTTTTTTGAAAAGATTTTTAGCAATTTATCTAAAAATCCTTCTTCTTCAATACCATCAGCACTGGTTAATAACTTCAACTTAGCGTCAACTTCATCGCGCAGCTCAGAAGATGGTGCAAACTTTAAATATTTTTCATAAAACTCAATTGCCTCGCCCATTTGGCGGTTTGACTCATAATATCTTGCCAGACGCAAAATTGTATCGTAATCTTTTGAGTTAATCTCTGAAAGTTGCAAAAGATAATGAACCATCTTGTCAGGATAGCCTTCCTCATCATAAAATTTAACCAATTTTTTTAATGTAGGTACATCATCTTTTTCAATTTCAACTAATTTTTCAGAAAACTCAATTGATGCGACCCTATCACCTAACACAATGTACAAGTTAATTAATTCTTTAATAATATCAGTATTAGCTTTATTAGCAGCATAAGCATTCAAAAACTCATTGAGTGCAAGATCAAGACTGCCCTTCTTCAAGTAGAACTTGCCCCAATAGAAGTGCTCCAGTTCACTATTATCTTCTTTTTCATAAATCAGAGCTTTCATTTGCGGCACCAGAAGGCTCTGAGGTTCCACAGATTCATATTTATCAACATATTCAAGTGAAAGTGCATTATTATCAGTATTGTAATAATATTCAGCCATTAGAGCTAAATATCGGGGCGACTTTTTATCCTGAGCAGAAAGTCCTTCAAGAATATTTAATGCCGCCTGATTATTATCTTGTAAAAGAAGCAACTTTGCAGTATTTAAAGGACTGGTCGAATAATCAAGTGCCTTCGAATACTCACCAAGCTCCATATATATTTTGGACAACAATTCCTTAAACATTTGATTATCCGGATACTGTGTAAGCCCCTGATTTAGCACACTAATAGCTGCAGTTTTGTCAGTATTATAATAAATTTTTGCCAATGCAGCATACACATTCTCATCGTGCTTGTAGTCCAAAATTCTTAAATATTCATCAATTGCCTGCATGGATTTATCAAGAATTTCATAAGTTTGAGCAAGAAGATATCGAGCTTTGATTTGCAACTCATCTTCAGACGTATTGGACAGTGCTTTTTTATAATCAGATGTAGCCTGCTCCAATCTGCCCTCAAGAGTCTTTAACTTGGCACGGGTCATATAATATTCATACTTGTTATCAGAAAAATACAAATCCATAAGCTGGGTATAAGGCAGGTGATTTTGAGGATTCAGACTCAACATTATATTCCAATATTTTATTGCATCCTCTTTATATTCGAGAGTTTGTGCACAAATTGCTAACTTAGAGAGTACATCCTCATTGGATTTGTCAGATTCATATGCATCCTTATAGCATTCATAAGCTTGTTCATATTTCTCTTGTTCTTCAAATTCCTCAGCCTTCGCCAATACCTCTGCAATCGTTCTGCTTTTCATGATTATCTCCTAAACTACTGACTAGATTATACATAAGATATTCCGTTGAAACAAGCACAACTGTACATCTAAAGGTAGACTAGATGAATTAAGAAATAAATTGATGTAATATAATTCTATGAATAATAAGTTCAAAATCGTGTCAAAATATAACCCCTCCGGAGACCAGCCAAAGGCAATAGAAAAGCTGTTACGTGGACTGGAGAATGGCGATCAGTCACAGACACTACTTGGGATTACAGGTTCCGGAAAAACATTCACTATCGCGAATGTAATCGAAAAATACCAAAAGCCAACGCTCGTAATCGCACACAACAAAACACTTGCTGCACAACTATACAATGAATTTAGAGAACTTTTTCCAGACAACGCTGTTGAATACTTTATAAGTTACTATGACTACTATCAGCCGGAAGCGTATATACCGAGAACTGATACATTCATTGAAAAGTCTGCAACTATTAACGAAGAAATAGATAGGCTAAGACACAATACCACAAGAAGTCTTTATACCAGAAATGACGTAATTGTAATTGCATCGGTAAGCTGCATATATGGATTAGGTTTGCCGGAGAATTATTTTAAAGGTGCGATAAAAATTAACGTAGCAGATCAGATTGAACGGGATCAACTTCTGCAAAAGCTTGTAACAGCACAATATACCCGCAACGACCTTGAACTCTCCCGCTCAACATTTCGTGCAAGAGGTGACATTGTAGAAATTATGCCGCCTTATGAGAAAGTTATAACAAGAATTAGCTTTTTCGGTGATGAAATAGAAAAAATCCTGAGAATTGATAACGTTACCGGTGAAATACTTGATATTCCGAAAACTACAGTAATATTTCCTGCCGTACATTACATGTCTTACGATGATGAACTTGACGAAACTATAGATCTAATACGCAAAGAACTTCAAGAACGTCTCGGTCAATTATATGAAGAAAATAAACTTGTTGAAGCACAAAGGCTTGAACAACGTGTTAAATATGACATTGAAATGATAAAAGAAATGGGTTACTGTAGCGGCATTGAAAACTACTCCAGAATAATAGAACGTCGAGCACCGGGTTCTGCACCAGCAACTTTATTGGATTACTTTCCGGATGATTTTTTGGTCGTAATAGATGAATCACATGTTACCCTCCCACAATTAAAAGGCATGTGCCGAGGTGATGCCGCAAGAAAAGATGTTTTAATAAATTACGGTTTTCGACTGCCAAGTGCCAAAGATAACAGACCTTTGACTTTTGAAGAGTTCTGGAATCGAATTAATCAGAAAATCTTTATTTCTGCTACTCCGGCTGAATTTGAAAAAAAAGAATCGACACAAATTGTCGAGCAAATAATTAGACCAACAGGTCTGGTTGATCCTGAAATCACTGTGAAACCTACTGAAAATCAGGTTGACGATCTTATTGAACAAATCAAAATTCGCGCCGAAAAAAATGAGAGAATTTTAATCACAACACTCACAAAACGCATGGCAGAAGATTTAACAGAATATTTGCTTCAAACCGGAATTCGAGTCAGATATTTGCATAGCGAAATTCAATCTCTTGAAAGAGTCGAGATTCTAAGAGATCTTAGACTCGGTGAGTTCGATGTATTGATAGGTGTAAACCTTTTAAGAGAAGGATTGGATATTCCTGAAGTCTCGTTAGTCGCCATTATGGACGCTGATAAAGAGGGGTTCTTGCGCTCTGAAACAAGCTTAATTCAAACTATAGGACGTGCTGCTAGAAATTCTTGCGGACAAGTTATTATGTACGCAGATAAAATCACCGATAGCATGGACAATGCAATAAAGGAAACAAACCGCAGACGCAAAATCCAAATTGACTACAATAAAAAACACAATATTATCCCCCAAACCATTAAAAAGCCTATTGAAAACAACCTCCTGCAACTTGTATCAAGCTATAGAAACCTTGAGGACATTGTTGCGGAAGAAATGGTTGAAATGGATTTGAAAATTTCTGATATCCCAAAATTAATTACAAAATTAGAAAAAGACATGCACAAAGCAGCAAAAGTCCTTGATTTTGAACGTGCAGCCGATATTCGGGATCAATTAAAAAAATTGCGTGAAATGGTTAAAAAAGATTAATAATAATAATTGTTACGGCTATCCAAATCAAACCACAATTGACCGCAATAATCAGCTATTACTGCAAGATTCATCGTAACTAAATATGCACAAACAAAATAAAATATCGGACCTATATCAAGAAAGGAATATGTTAAATATAAAATTGGTATCGATACAAAAATATTATATATCGATAACAGCAATATGCATAAAAACACATAAACAAGAACATCCTGAAAACCGGTCATAATCTGCGTTAAATCGTATCCGTCTTTTATATTGTAATCTTTTGAATAATATATAAGCGCTGTAATAGTGATCGAAACAACCAAAAGTTGAATTATACCGATAGCAATCATTTGAGGAATACCGTCAAAGTTGAACAATCCCACAACAAAACTTACCAGCGGTAACCCTATACCCAAATACGGTACTAAAACACACACAGCCTTTAAGCTTATTGAAAGAAATTTTACCGGATTTACAACAGGCAGGGTCTCTAAATTTTGATGTATCCGGTTGTGCATAATTATTGAAATATAACCTACGTAAAGTATTGTAATTATGCCAAATAATACATAATTTACAAAATTTGAAGTTGGCGACTTCGACACAAAAGTATAAAGTGCATAGATTATGCAACTGAAAAATCCAAGCTTCAGCATGGAGTAATTGTCAATATATACTGCTCTTATTGAATCTATTACAGACGCCATTATTTTTCCTTCAAATCCCATTATAGTATCTATTTGTATAATAAACAACTAATATATATTTTGGTATTAATAAACAGATTAAATCAGGGCTGGACAGGCATGAGCAGATTAACCACATGGTTTAGAAATATTAACCACTTGATTATAGAAAAATAATTCTACATGCCCATAATATTAATTAAGAGGAGATTAAGGATATGTTAAACGGTATATCATCCCAAGAATTGCCAAACAAAAATCTTGTACAAGACGCAGAATCTATCACAAACAGCAAAAAAAATCCGTATGCCGGCATAGACAAAAATCTTTTTATTGATGAAACCAGTATTTCTAATGAAGCAGTGAGACTTTATCAAAGGGATTTAGACATTAAAAAGTTTACTAAATTAGCCCTCTCTGATCCGGATAATATCTCCCACAATTCACTGGTTGCAGAAAAAGTTTTTAATGCGAACGACAAGGACTTTAACAATAAAGTTCTGGAAGGCATATTTGACAACAATAGTTTTTGGAAGGATTTGCTGGCATAGCATAGTAATAGAAACACCTAAATAGGCGTCAGATGGACAACTCTAATTTTGATACCCAAATACCTACAGCAGTACTTCATGACAGTGATGAAGGCATAGCATTAAGGATAAAAAAAGCTTATGAGTATTACTCAGCAGGCAGCTATAGAGAAACTCTTGACCTGTTGGTAAATGACCCCATTTTACTCAAAATACCCTATGTGCTGGTTTTAATTGGAAATTGCTATAAAAATCTTAGCAATACCGATAAAGCTATGAAGTACTGGCACCAGTCAATAGAAACTGCTCCAGTAGAATATGCTGCATTTTTAAACATTGGGAATATCCTCTATTCACAAAAAAATGAAAATGAAGCAATAAAATTTTGGACTCAAGCCTACGCACTAAAACCCGAAGATCCGGTTGTAAACCTTAATTTAGCAGTTGCATACAAAACAAAAGGCTGCAGAATCAAAGCAACAAAATTTTTTGAACACTACCTCAGATTTAAAACTAATGAAATTGATAAAGAATATTTAACAATTAAAGAAAATATACTGACTTTACGGGCAAAGGTCGAATTATATTACAGAAAACTTAACGAATACAAAAATAACGGCGACCTAAAATCAATATCCTCACTATACGTAAAAATGATTTCCGTATATGCAAATTTGCCCAATGCATACATAAATCTGGCAAATATATTTTTAATAGACAAGAACTACGAAAAAGCACTCGAATTTTTTCTAATAGTTTACAAAAACTTTTCGTACAACAACCAAATTGTCTGGAACATAGCAAACTTGTACGAAATGAGCGGTAAAAAAGCCGATGCATTCTGTTTTTACAGACGATGTGAAAAGATGTTCAGAAAAAATTCTACTAAATATCAGCAAATACTGTCAAAGATTAATTCACTATCTTATTCAGCAGTTACCAATGCGGTAAAATCAGATTTTATAAATAAGGCACAAGAGCTGGAAAACAGGAATCTCTATGAGGATGCGCTAGTTGAATATGAAAATGCATACTACTCGAGTATAGGTGAGGCTCCGGATATACAAGAACACATTGAGCGTCTGAAAAAATACATAGAACCAGAGCCGTTTGTTATCGCATATCTGTATAACAAAATTAATAACTATCTGAATTTAAAAAAATACTCAGCCTGCATGGAGTTTTGTGACAGGATTGTGCTTCTGGCTCCAATTAATTCAAGAGAATCTCTTTTTGCTGTAAGATGTAAGACAGAATGCAAAAAATTAATAATCGCTAAGGACACAAGTGAAAATATTCGCTAAACTTAAACAATTTTTCTATAAAAATATTTTAAGAAAAAAATACTACAGAACAGGTCACTGCCTTGGCTGTGGCAGATGTTGCAAACAGATATATGTCCGTCACGCAAAAAATGTCGTTCAGACTGAAGATGAATTTAAAAAACTGCAGTTATTGCACCCATTCTATACATACCTAAATGTAACCGGCAAAGATGAAATTGGACTTATCTTTGAATGCAAACAACTCGATCCAGAAACTAATAAATGCAAAATACATAAAAAACGTCCCGGAATTTGCAGACGCTATCCACAAGAAGCTATCTTTATGATGGGCGGTGAACTTGCAGATAACTGCGGCTATAAATTTACTCCCGTTGAATCTTTTGATGAGGTTTTTAATAACATCAAAAAAAAATCAAGAATTAAGAACCATCGACAACTCGACTGATTGGCGCAACATCTTTACATTGTGTACTCTCAAAATATTCACTCCTTTTGATATCAGATAATCGGAAACAACACTTGTCGCTTGATCAAGAAAAATGTTGTCCGTGGTATTGAACATTTTTTGCAAAAAGCTCTTTCTCGAGTGACCAACCATCAATGGTAGCTTTAGAGAACGGAATTGTTCAATATTACGCAAGATTTCAATATTTTGCTCGTAAGTTTTACCAAACCCTATCCCCGGATCAACTATTATTCTGGAAATATCAACACCCGATTCACACAATCTATTAATTTTGTCTAAAAAGTGATTGTATATCTCACACACAACATCTGCATAAACAGGATTATCCTGCATTATATCCGGCGTACCGAGAGAATGATTTAAAATAAAAGGACAACCGCTCTCAAGAACAACATCGAGCATTTTTTCATCATAATCTAATCCGGAAATATCATTAACAAAATCAGCACCGGCAGACAAGGCTTCTTTTGCGGTTATTGCATTTCTTGTGTCAATACTTATCGGAACAGAATTATTAATCTCACGAATTTTTTTTATAACAGGAACAACCCGACCAATCTCCTCATCAACATTAACAATATCTGCATACGGTCTGGTAGATTCACCGCCAATATCAATAATATCAGCACCGTCACCGATTAAATTTAGAGCATGCTCAACAGCACAATCTTGCTCATAGTAAGCTCCTCCATCAGAAAACGAATCGGGAGTGACATTGACTATCCCCATAACCAAGGGCTTTGACCAATCAAAAATTTTATCATGTAACTTTAGTGAAACAGGTTTATAATCGATTAATGATAATATTTCACCACCCAGTACCGAAAGCTGAAATGGTTGATATTTCAATTTTTCACATATCTTTCTAAACTCAGATATACTGCCGGATATAATACAGTCAGAGCAAGCTGCTTCACCGGTAATTGTGTTTCTATGGACAGCACAATCTGTCCCGCAAGATATTGCTGTCTGTTTTAATATATTTGCCTGCGCCGGATTTAAGTCATAGATTTTAAATGAATAAAACCTGTGACGCTCAAGCCCTTGAGACAAATATCCCGCATCAAATCCAATTTTTTTGAGCTCTTGAACACTTGGTGTGAAATATTTTACATTAAATTTTCTGACCATATTAATAAAATAACATAAAAAAAGGCTGCATCATTAGCAGCCTCTTTATTAGTTAGTATGAATTATAATAAATCACTTATAACATCCATAGTATCAACAATAGTTGAAACAGTACTCAAAGAAGTAGCACCGGAAGCCTTTTTATATTGGAATATATCCGGAGTCAAATCGCCATTCTTATCTTCAGTTGCTTGTTCAATACCAACTCCGAGACCAACGATACCACCCAAATTTGTTGTACTTTTTCTGACAAAATTTTTTGCAATCATTTCCTTGACTTCAGCAGAATTCAGATCAGACTTATTCAACAGCTCATCATCAAGACCTTTTTTTGAAAATTCAGACATTTTCTTGGATACTTGAGAAGCAACTCGGGTCATGAAACCTTTGAATGTTTTTTCATCAGAAGCCTTAATTTTGCTAAATTTATCAAACATTGCCTGTGTTTTTTTGGAAGCAAAATCAATAATTTTTGTGTTCTTATCAACAACATCTAAAACTTTTTGTCCGACAACTTTTCTTCCCAAAAAGAAACCGGCAGTACCAATACAAACAGCCGCTATAAATACCTTTAACGGACTGCTTGGTCTCATGCCTTCTGTCAGTTTATTACTTAGGTCATTGAAACTTTTTGCTCTATCTTCATCGGTAAACGAATCGTCTTTAATACTTCTTAGTGCAGCATTAACTTCACTAAGTTTTTCTGAATTTAAGCCACCTTCAGAGTCACGCTTGCCAAATGCAGGTCGTATCGGTGAGCAGTTTGCAGAAACGTTAAACATCTTTCACTCCAGTTCAGTTGTAGGTTACAACTATTTTAAATATCATAAAACAAAAAATTGCTAATTGCATAATTATTTGTTAAAAATTTGTAACAATTTTTACTTGTCATTTAATCATTTTTCATTATGAAGTCAAAAAAAAAGCTGCCTTGCAGCTTATACTTCATAATCTTGGGAGGAGATTTGGGGATTTGATACATGTTATAGTAAATGATTATTAGAAAAATGTTTAGCTTTTTAAAAATATTTTTAATAAAAATTTACAATCCCTTTAAAAGCATGGAAGAATTATGGTAAAAGTTAACTATTTTATGATTTTTTCTTCTTTGGCATGGCAGGTTGTTTGAACTTTTCGGAGGAAGCTCCCTGTATCCGCTTAACAGAGATAACCTCAGGTATTTGTTGCAACTTAGCGATAACATCCTTTAGCCGATTAACATTATCAACCTCAATGCCCAGTTCGGCAACACCTATTTTTTTAGACGGTATAGACTTAACATTTGCGTATGCGATGTTTGTGTTACATTCCGAAACCTGAATCATAATATCTTTCAAAATACCCTGTTTATCCTGCACATCAATGCGAATTGAGGTTACATAAGTTTTATTAAGATGCTCATTAGCCCACTTGATGTCCAAAATTCTCTCTTCAGGAACACCATCCAAACACGGACAATCAATTCTGTGTATTGATACACCCTTACTTCTGGTCACAACACCAACTATGGGCTCACCGGGGATTGGAGTACAACATTTTGCAAAAGTATACAACATACCCTCAAGTCCGACAATATCATTTTTAGATTTTTTCGATTTAGATGGATTTATCAAGGACTGTTCGGTATCATCCGGTTTTTTGATTCTATTAGTTATCTTGTTAACAGTAGTCTCACCATATCCCAGTGCGGCGAATAACTCATTAACATCAGAATAGTTCATCGACTGAGCTATTTTCTTAAGTTCACCGTTCTTAATAAGTTCATCAAGCTTTGTTTTACCGATTTCAGCTTCAAGCATATTGTGACCGATGTTGATATGTTCTTCTTTTTGATTTTTCTTATACCACTGACGGATTTTAGACTGAGCAAGCTTGGTCACGACGAAATTGAGCCAATCCAATCTCGGCGTGCCATTTTTTGATGTCATAATCTCAACAATGTCACCATTTTTAAGTTTCGTATCGAGTTGTGCAATCCTACCGTTAATCAATGCACCTGTAATTTTAAAACCTACATCGGTATGTATTCTAAACGCAAAATCTACAGGAGTAGCATTTACCGGCAAATCAATAACATCTCCCATCGGAGTGAATGCAAATACCTGATCAGAAAACAGATCCAACTTAACACTTTCAACGTACTCAGAAGCGTTACTGACATCTTTTTCCATCTCAGCAAGTTTTCGCATCCATGAGAACTGTAGATCTTCATTTGATACAGCTTTTTTAGAACCGACCTCTTTGTATTTCCAGTGCGCAGCAACACCGTATTCAGCAACCTGATGCATTTCATGCGTTCTTATTTGAACTTCTATCGGTTTTGTCTTAGGTCCCAGTACCGATGTATGCAATGAGCGATACATATTGCTTTTTGGCATTGCAATGTAGTCTTTAAACCGTCCGGGTATCGGCTTGAACTGAGAATGAATAATTCCGAGCACCTCATAACATTCATTAACCGTATTTACTATTACTCTTACAGCAGAAATATCATACAGCTCATGAAAAGCACTATTTAATCTTTTCATTTTACTGTATATCGAATAATAATGTTTAGAACGACCTGAGATTGACGCTTTTATTTTGTGTTGTTTCAGCAATTGACTTATTTTTTCAATCAACACCTGTATTGTCGCGTCACGTTCCGCCTTTTTTAAGGCAACAAGTTGTGCAATTTCAAAATACTTTTCAGGATTCAAATACCGCAAAGACAAATCTTCAAGCTCTGCCTTAATTTTACCAATCCCGAGTCTATTCGCAAGCGGAGCAAAGATATCAAGGGTTTCCTGAGCAATTTTTTGCTGCTTGGCTGCCGCCATATAGTTTAACGTACGCATATTGTGCAAACGGTCAGCAAGCTTCAAGAACACAACACGAACATCATTTGCCATCGCAATAAACATTTTTCTAAAATTCTCGGCTTGACGCTCTTCTTTTGATTTAAACTGGAACTTACCAAGCTTTGTTACTCCCATAACAAGACTTAAGACATCTTCACCAAAGATTTCTCGTATTTCTTCAGGCTTGGTATCCGTATCTTCAATAACGTCGTGAAGCAATGCTGCAATAATTGTATTTTTATCCACCATTAAATCAGTCAATATCTTCGCAACCTCAACCGGATGGATAATATAAGGTTCTTCACTGATACGATATTGACCGCTATGCAGGCGAGCCGCATATAGATATGCCTTTTTAATTTCCTCTATATCAGCTGCAGAACGCTTTTGTGCAACAAGCATTTCATATAAAGGCTCAAATATTGTTAAATCAGGTTCATTTTCTGTCATCGTAATTCTATCGCTTTTCTTTAAATTATTGTACACTTATATAATATCGGACACAAGTGGACAAAACTTTAATAATGAGCGATAAAAAATTTTACAATCTTAACAATAACGGTATTATTTTAAAAATAAAAGTAGTCCCAAACTCTTCCAAGAACGAAGTTTGCGGCTTATATGAAGATATGTTAAAAATTAAAATAAAAGCACCTGCAATCGAGAATCAAGCAAACGTTGAACTAATAAAATTTTTATCAAAACTAACCTCAAAACCTAAAAGCTCACTAAAAATTCTTAACGGCAATACCTCAAAAACAAAAAATCTTTTTATTGCCGACATGAGCATTGCAGAATTAAAAATCTTTTGTGATAAAATAAACTTAAATCAGTAATTAAAAAGGAATTATAAATGTTAACATTTCTCTGGATTGTACAAATTATATCCGCTTTATTGCTAATAGTATTAGTGTTAATCCATTCACCCAAAGGCGACGGCATTGCATCTATCGGTGGTGCTTCACAAATGTTTTCTTCGCAGAAAAATGCAGAATCAGGACTAAATAAACTCACGATGTGGGTTGCGATTGTTTTCTTTGTTGCTACATTCTTAACAGGGTTCAATATATTCAAATAGATTGATTTGAATATGTACGGAATTATCTAATAAAGACAAAGAACAAACTTAGCGGACAACAAGCCGTTCAATGCGTCTTGCAAATCTGGTTAGTTTGGGTTCTTCGAACCAGTTAATACTATCCACAAGCACAGTCTTCATTCCGGCGAGTTTACCTGCAAGAATGTCAGTCAAAGGGCGATCACCTATTATCGCAGCAGAGCTTGGCTCTATTCCGTTTTCTTTAAAAAATGAAAGAATACATTTAGGGTTGGGCTTGTTAGCATGACTTATCAACGGAAAGTTAATTTGCGGGCGCACTTTTGATATGTAATCCTGATTTTTATTGTTACTTGCTATCAACAATAGAAAATCCTTTGATAGATTATTAAACAAATTCACTGCTTCAATGGTAAATACACCTGATTTAGATTTCATCACAGTACTATCCAAATCAAAAACAAGCACCTTAATGCCATTTTCTTTCAATTTATCATAATTAACCTCAAAAGCTGTTTTAGCAGTATAATCCGGCTTTAAAATCATCGTTTATTTTTTATACCTATAGTTCTACCAATAGCGTACTTATAATTTTCGGGTAAATTTGACAATTTGACCCAGACTTCATCATTCGTGTTGCCGACAGAAATTTCTTCTTTATCATCATTGTATATCGATAAAATTTCAGATTCAAAAAGTTCATCGGGAGTAATTATTTCAATCCGATCATTTTTCACAATCTTATTTTTAATTTTAACTTTAAGCAAATCCTCAGAGCGATTCCAAACCTCAAACAGAAAATCAGCACCTGCAAGTCCCTTTGAAATATCGTAGCTATAGCCGTCAGAGTCAGGCTTATCAAGATAAAAACCTGTCGTATAACCACGATTGCCGATTTTGAGCAATTCATCAAATAGCCCTTCGACATGCTGATTGTTGTAATATGCATCTATAGCCCGTCGATATGCTTTAGCAACGGCAGACACGTAATAAAGACTTTTTGTACGTCCCTCAATTTTTAACGAATCGGCTCCTGCCTCGATTAGCTGGGGTATATAATCTATTAGTGCAAGATCCTTCGGGCTGAGTATGTGCGTTCCTTTTTCATTTTGTTCAATTTCATAATATTGACCCGGTCGTGTTTCTTCAAGCAGCTTGTAGCTCCAACGGCATGGTTGTGCGCAGCCGCCGTGATTGGCCTTTCGCTCACCATTTGTCATAAAATCACTTAATAAGCATCTGCCTGAGAATGATACACATTGCGAGCCGTGAACAAACACTTCTAATTCAATATCAGGAACCGTCTGACGTATTTCATGCAATTGAGAAATAGAAACCTCACGTCCTAATATAACCCTTTTGGCGCCATAATCACGCCAATATTTAACAGCTTCATAGTTTAGTGTATTAGTTTGGGTACTGACATGAATGTCTATTTCGGGCAACTCTCGCCTTATTACATTCATAATCCCGAAATCACTTACGATAATTGCATCAGGCAACGCATCAGCAATAATATTTAAATTATTGTAAAGATTTTTTATGTCATCATTAAAAGCATATATGTTAAGCGTTAAGTAAACTTTCTTTTTATAAGAATGAGCAAGCTCAACAGCCTTTTTAAGATTTTCCTGAGTAATAATTTCACCCTTACGCATAGAGCGCAAGCTGAAATCGACCATGCCCAGATAAACTGCATCAGCACCATAATTTATTGCATAATCCAGTTTTTCTATATTTCCTGCGGGTAGCAACAATTCAACTTTTTTAGTATTACTAGTATTTTCAAACATATGTTTCATTTTATTATAAAAATGAGCAATAAAACAATATTGTGCTAAAATGATTAAACTGATATTATTTATCATGGATGAGGAACTAGGTTCTTATGAAACTTCAAGGTGAATACAGCTTTCAAGATTTCATTGATTTATGCTTTAATAAGTACTATTTCAACTCAAAGCAAAATCTCGGAAACAGAATTCTATTGATGCTTACAGCGGGTGCATTGTCTGTTGAGCTGGTTTTGTTTTTATTCTTTAGGACTTATTTTGAGAAGATTAACTCATACATTGATCCCAATTTCATAGTGTTTCTGTTTTTTGTGCTCATAATGTTGTACTTTTTTAAACCTAAATTGATTTACGAAAAGTATAAAAAAAATCACAAACCTGACAGTTATATGGAATTAACTGAAAAAGAGTTCAAAGTTTGCAATAACAAGGTTCTGAAGTTTGACATGAAAAAATTGAGAAATACTGTTGTGCTAAAAAACGGTTACTTCCTAGATTTTGATGAAACTTTCATAATCTACATACCTCACAGATTTTTTAGAAATAGCGAAGAACTCAGGTTTTTCCATGATATATGCTACAAAAACAAGGCAACCTAGATTATTATCGTTGTAAACACTCTTATCAACTTGAAATATAA
>CASEVT010000033.1 GCA_949291445.1 uncultured bacterium
ATATGCTCAGAGTTTTGAACACTGTGTCATATAAAAATAATAACTATGCAGTAATAGCATATGTAGACAAATCTAAACAGGTAAAACCGCATTATGTAAAAGTAGAATACAACCTATATCGTGCAGAAGGAGATCAGTTAGTAAAGAAAGAACATTTGTTTAATAGCGAATTGTTAGAAGTGTCAACATACATTCCGAAACCAATCGTTATAAAGAACCAGAACGGAATAAAAATAAGCACATATGACACGCCGAAAAAAGAAAAAGAGTTGACAATAGAAGATTTAGAAAAACCGTTTAGATACCAAAGCACGGCAGCCCCCAATTGGATACAACCAGGTATTTCAGCGTCATATTCTAACTACGTAATAACAATAACACAGTAAAATATTCAAATAGGTAAAAAAATGACAAACAAATTGAAATACAAAAGGGTTTTATTAAAAATAAGCGGTGAAGCGTTGCTGGGAAGCCAACAATTCGGTATAGATCAGAAACCCGTAGAGATGATAGCGAATGAGATCAAAACAGCTCACGACATGGGAGCGGAGATAGCGGTAGTTGTTGGTGGCGGAAATATATTCAGAGGAATGAAAAACAGTGCAAAGCTTGGTATGGATCAAGCGTCGGGTGACTATGTAGGAATGCTGGCAACAGTTATGAATGCGATAGCATTACAAAGCGCGTTGAGAAAATTAAATGTGTCTTGCAGAGTGCAATCAGCAATAGACATGGATAAAATAGCAGAACCATACATCAGATTTAAAGCTATACGCCATCTTGAAAAGAACAGAGTAGTGATATTTGCGGCAGGAACAGGGAACCCGTTTTTCACAACCGACACAGCAGCGGCATTGAGAGCATCAGAAATAGATGCACAGGTTATGCTCATGGCAAAAAATGGTGTAGACGGTGTATACTCTGATGATCCAAGAGTAAACAAAGATGCTAAAAAATATGACAAAATAACTTATGATGATATAATTGTAAAAGGTTTAAAAGTTATGGACACAGCATCATGTGCACTGTGCAAACAGAATAAAATCCCGATTATAGTTTTTGATTTTGCAGCACAGGGAAGTATAGCCAGACTTTTGAACGGAGAAACTTTAGGTACTTTTGTAGGAGAATAAATATGTCAGTCGAAGAAATGCTTGTTAACGGCGAAGATAAGATGGAAAAAGCCGTCAACTCACTAAAAAAAGAATTTGCCGGTGTACGTACAGGCAGGGCAAATCCGTTAATCTTAGACAAGGTTGTAGTTGATTATTACGGTGTGCCTACCCCATTAAGACAGATTTCACAAGTATCGGTACAAGACGGACAAACTCTTGTTATAGCACCTTATGACAAGTCGATATTGAAAGAAATAGAAAAAGCAATGATAAAAGCTGAACTTGGGATTACCCCGAACAGCGACGGGATAGTAATTCGTTTAACATTTCCACCACTAACCGAAGAAAGAAGAAAAGAAATATCGAAAGACGTAAAAAAATTGGGTGAAGAAGCAAAGGTTGCAATCAGAAACATACGAAGAGATATGACTGATGAGCTCAAAAAAATAGAAAAAGCAGATAATCTCCCTGAAGATGCAGTAAAGGATAATCAAGACGAAATCCAAAAATTAACAGATAAATATACTAAAATAATAGATACTGTCACTTCTGAAAAAGAAAAAGAGGTTTTAACAGTTTAGTGGGATTTATAGATGTATTAAACAAAAATAAACTTCGGGTAATAACCGGAGTTATTATAGGTCTTGTTGTGCTGTTTGCGGTTTTTACGGGCGGATTTTTGCTGATGCTGCTTGTAATGTGCATAGTGTTTGCAGGTTCTAAAGAATACGTAGCAATACTCAAGAATAAGGGATTTCAACCGTTTTTGCGGTTGATAGTTGCGGTGGATCTATGCTTTGTTGTTTTAACGACATTGCAGAGGTTTGACCTTGTGCCGGTAATTTTAACATTCGGGACGATCGGTGCATTTATGGCAGTATTATTCAAAGGGAGACAGCCTTATATAGCGAATGTAGCAACAACGGTTTTAGGTTTTGTATATGGCGGATGGTTGCCGTGTTATTTGATTTTAATGCGCCAGCTGGAAATGAATTCACTTGGTTTAATTACAATAAAATTAAACCCTGGGTTAGGGTTTATATTTTTGCTGTTTTTTACAATACTGCTTACTGATGTAGGGGCCTTCTTTTTTGGCTCAAGATACGGGAAAACACCGCTTGCGCCAATTATAAGTCCTAAAAAGACAATAGAAGGAGCATTGGGAGGAACAGCGTGCGGTATTGTAGTTTCAATGCTTATCGGATACTTTTTGCACCTGCATTGGTACCAGTCATTGATTGCAGGGTTATTGATAACAATATTTGCACAAATCGGAGATCTTGCGGAATCTTTAATTAAAAGGGATGCAGGAGTAAAGGATTCAGGGAATTCACTGCCCGGACACGGCGGTTTTTTGGACAGAGCAGACAGTTACTTATTCAGTACACCTGTTGCATACTTCTACTTCAAGTATTTTGTTATCGACAATCAGCTAACAATGGACTTAATTAATTTCATGAGAAAGGTTGGACATGTCGTCGGACTGCTCTAATATAAAAGTCTTTTTAACAAACATTGATAAACAAAACTCAGAACTCATAAAAGCAGCCCTTACGCACACATCATACACTGCAGATAATAATTTACCGTATGAACAATGTTATGAGAGATTAGAGTTTTTAGGGGATGCAGTATTAAAATTACTGGCAAGCGACTATTTGTACAACAAATATCCGGACTACAACGAAGGCAAAATGTCCGAGATAAGATCATTTGTTGTAAGCGACGAAACACTTGCACAAATAGCAGAGAAAATTGAACTTACAGAAGAAATAAGAGTCTCACACAATGCTAAGGGACTCAAAAAACTGGAATCTGTGTCGGCATGCGCACTTGAAGCAATATTTGGAGCATTATATCTTGAAGGAAAAACAAATGAGCTCAAGGAATTTTTTGATGCAAATTTTTCATCATTAATAGATGAAATAGAAACCAGAATATTAAACCCCAAAGCAACATTGCAGGAATACACCCAAAAAGATAGTAAAAAGCTGCCCATATACAAAGTGATAAATGAAACAGGAGCTGCACACGAAAAAATATTTGAAATAAGCGTGTATTATAACTCTGAAGAAATAGGGAGAGGGAAGGGTAAATCAAAAAAATTGGCAGAACAAGCAGCAGCACTGAAGGCTTGCGAAAAATTAGGAATTATTAAGGAGCAATCAAGTAAAAATGAAGGATAACTACACAAATAAAACAATAATTTCACCATCAATATTATCAGCAGATTTTGCAAATTTACAGCAAGATGTTGAAATCTTGCAAGAAGCCGGAGCCGACTGGATACACGTTGATGTTATGGACGGACATTTTGTCCCTAACATAACAATAGGTGCGCCGGTGGTAAAAGCGATTAAACCGCACGCAAAAATTCCGCTGGACGTACATTTGATGATAGAAACCCCCCAGAACTACGTAGAAAGCTTTATTGATGCCGGAGCAGACATACTAACCTTTCATTACGAAGCAACAAAAGATCTGACAGAAGATGTAATAGGTCACATAAAGTCACAAAACGTATTGGTCGGACTATCGATCAAACCCAAAACGCCACCACAAGAAATATTGCGTTATTTACTTATGGTTGACATGGTACTGGTAATGACAGTGGAACCCGGGTTTGGCGGACAGACATTTATGAGAGAATGCGCGGAAAAAATCCCTGTAATTAAGCAAAATGCGCCTGAAAACTTAATAATACAAGTAGACGGCGGAATAAACAGCGAAACTGCACAATTTTGCAAGGAACTCGGTGCAAATTCACTGGTCGCCGGCTCATACGTATTTAAATCAAACAATATTAACGAAGCGATAAACTCATTAAGAGTCTAGCTAAACTTCAAAAAGTCCAAACAATCTTGATTGAATATCGGTCTCATCCAATTCATCAGAAAGTTTGTTAAGTTCAAGCGACTTTTGATAAAATTTAGCAGCAGACATCGCATCACCGACAGCCTCAAAAGCTCTTGCCAGATTAAAGTTAGCGAGCGTATATGACGGATTAATTTCAATAGCATGCTCAAAAAGATTTATTGATTCGCGTACATTGCCGATACCATCCAGATAGATAACCCCCAGATTGTTATAAGCAACGGCATACTGAGAATCAAGTTCAATAGCCTTATGGTAAGCAACCATTGCCTCCTCAGTAAAATCTTTCTCCCACAATGCCATACCGCATTTACCGTAAGCACGGGAGTTTTCAGGGTTAATCTTAATCGCATCACAATAAGCCTTAATTGCACTGTCAAACTCATCAAGAGAAAAGTATAAATCACCGATAGCGACGTGACATTCATCGGACTCCGGATTTAATACGGCAGCAGTCTGATAAAGAGCAACAGCAGCCTCGGGATTTTCTTTAATTTCTAAATAAACCGAACCAAGTGCCTGACAAACAATAGATGTCCAAATAGGATCAGGATTAGCATTGATAGCAGTTTGATAATGATCAATCGCCTCATCATGCTGACCGAGTTGAACAAGAGCAAATGCCATACTATTATGATAAAAAGGATTATCAGGCTCAATCTCTAATGCACGGTTAAAAGAATTCACAGCACAAAGACACTCATTTTTTTTAAGGTATAAATGTCCCAGTTCATAATAAATCTTATCATTATCCTCTTCAATTTCGAGAAGTCTTGTATAACAATCAATAGCCTCATCGGTCTTATCCTCAAAAAAAGCCTGAATAACAGTCGCCAATTTAATTAGAGCATCTCTGTCATAAGGATTTGCCTCCAGAACTTTTTTGTACGCATTAAGAGCGACCTCAGGAATATGCTCTTTTACACAAATATCACCGATTTTGTTATAAAAAATCTCCTCACGACCGGTTTTTTCAGCAGCTATATCATAGGCCTCTATGGCACCGGACTTATTATTAATTTTTTCGAGCAATGAGCCATAAGTCTTGTATACAGAGACCATGGCATCATCGGTAAAATTCCTGTACATCATCTTCAATGACGGAAAATCCCAAAGTATAGTCAAACATCCCGAACAAGCATAATAGACCATTTTTAAAAAGCCGCTAAAAGAAAGTTTATGAGAATTAAACTTTTCATATAAGAGAGAAGCAAGAATAATACGCGGACGTGCAGCCATCAAGGGGTTTATACGTATAGCATTTTTAAACTCAATTTCAGCCTCATCATAGTTATTGGCAAGCTTGAGAAAATAGCCGGTGTAAATATGCGTATTGGGATTTTTAGGAGCAATACTGACAGCGACCTTGCACTGTTCGATTGCCGAATCCAATGAAATTTGTCCATTTTCATACAACAGAGTTGCTAACCGATAATACGTTTCGGGTAAATCAGGATTCTGCTTAATTGCCTGTATATAATACCCCACCGCATCGTTAAGATCGTTATTATTGTTGCGGAGAATATAACGTTCATGAGCCTTGCGCGCAAGCTCTAACAAATTAAGGTCTTTATGGGGTTCACGGGAGTTGCCGCTATTTAAAGTTTTTTGCTGTTCTAACATGCCTACCTCTGTATGTGTTCATAAATATTTCAACGGCATTTATAATTCATAGTTTAATAACAAATAAAAAAAATACTCTTTTTATACTATTTTTAAGAAAAAAATCAAACTATAGTATAGTTAGCAATTTTTAATAATTTTGGGTTTTCATTAAACCAAAGGGAAAATTATGGTAACAAGAATACTTCCAACGACAAAAAGTAAAATTTGCCGGATAATTTGCCAAAGAAGACAAAAACTCGCATCCCAAAATGCACTGAAGACAACTGCGCAAGAATGGCTCTACATAAACGGAATAAAAAAAAGTGAGTATTCCTGCTTAAGTAAAAAAAATTTCGTAAAAATGGAAACAAAATACGGAAGCTACATACAGCTGTCATATCCGAGCAATAATATATTATTAAGACTACTCGGATTTTCAAAGAAAAACGATGTATATATTCACCTGCTTGAATCAAACCACAAAGGAGACGGAACAAAACTTATGATTGAAGCAGCCA
This sequence comes from uncultured bacterium, assembly GCA_949291445.1. GTDB lineage: Bacteria > Cyanobacteriota > Vampirovibrionia > Gastranaerophilales > Gastranaerophilaceae > Spyradomonas. The sequence goes on from CASEVT010000033.1 coordinate 6,113, forward strand.
AGATAGCAAAAGAACGAAACTGCGGGCTAAAACTTTTAGCTGGACGGCTGGGAATAACTCACAGCGGGATACATCCGGCAGGATTTTATCTAAAACTGGGATTTGAACCTACGGGTTGGAGATCAGGACTCTTGAAAAGAAAATGGAAATTAGCATTAAAAAATAACGAAATATTGGATTGGAAGGGCGGAATGAAAATGCGAATGACACCCGATAAGGTTGTCGAATTTCTTAAAAACATGGGGGTTAATTCAAAATAAAAAAACGGAGGAGTTAAAATCTGTATCATAAAATTATCGGCAAAATTAATAAGAAGAGAATTTTTCACAGGAACATAAATTTATGGTAAAATATCCCCAAAGGGAGTTCCAATGATAAAATATGCCGTAAGCTTAATAAAAAATACATTCCACCCGTTAATCATACCTGAATCAAAACAAGTTGAACACGGACAGCTTGTTCTGGTCAGAACGGAAAGCGGAGAAGAAGTAGCGAAAGTTTTTCGCGTAAACGACAAAATATCCAAAATTTGGAAAAAAAGAAAAACTGAACCGCTGCAATTAATAAGAGTATTAGACCAAACAGATCAGCAAACACTTGAAGAAATAAAAATTGCAGAGGATGAAGCGTTTAAAACCTGCAAAAGCCTCGTTGCAACGCACAACCTCAATATGAGTCTTTCAAAAACGAAGTATACGTTTGACAGAAAAAAAATTACATTTTATTACACAGCTCCCGAGCGTGTTGATTTTAGAGGGCTTTTAAAAGATCTTACTCAAATATTTAAAAGAGTAAGAATAGACCTAAGACACATAGGTGTAAGAGATGAGACTTCAATTTTGGAGGGTAACGGACTTTGCGGCAGACCGTTTTGCTGCTGTACATTTTTGAGAAATTTTGAATCGATAAATATAAAACTGGCAAAAGATCAAGGAATGCCCATCACTCCCGGAAAAATATCAGGTACATGCGGCAGATTGCTTTGCTGCCTTGATTATGAATACAAGAATTATATAGATTTTGCGAAGGACATGCCGCCTATCGGCTCAGGCGTTATGACACCGGATGGTTTAGGCAAAGTTTGCTTACTCAGCATGCTTAACGGCAAAATTACCGTAAAATTGGAAGATGGAAAACTCAACGAGTACAAAAAAGAAGACATAGAAATGGTCGACGGAGAGGTAAATATCGACATTGAAACACCAACCCTCCACTATGATGAAGTGACGGATGACTACTCCATCGATATTAAACAGCTTGAGGATTAAAAATAACGGGAGATAAAATGAAATCATCAAGAACTCAATATTGCATAAAAACATGTTCAAGCGATGATACAGCCGAGCTGGAAAAGCTTTTGAATACAATGTCAGAAGAAGGCTGGGAAATATACACAATGCATGAGGTTGAAGGCGACAG
>CASEVT010000034.1 GCA_949291445.1 uncultured bacterium
AGCTATTTTGGCATATAACAGGTCGCAATGACGTATATGAAGATAATTGGACAAATGAGCATCTTTATCAAGTTGGCAACAAAAAGTGGGTGAATGCTTACCCGAACGACATACTCAAACGTTCAATGGAACAAACATTGCAATCTATTTGTACACTAACCAAACCGCCGCTTCAATATCCTGGGATACCCTCATACATCCCGTCACCGAGGATAGGTGGTTATGAAAGCGATAAATGGGGACGGCATGCAAACTATATTGAAATAAACCCGAGGCTGGTAGCAAAATACGAAAACGGAAGGATATCAGAAGGACTTTTCGGAGTATTAAAACTTATTACCGCGATCCCGCCATCAGCAAGAAGCTTTGCAAACTGTATAGTAATTTCACAGTTATATCCGACTATATACGGAGACGGAACAACTCATGATAGTGGACTATATTGCGCAAACCTACACGAAGGTATTAGCAAAAACCTTACCGTTCCGGGGTTAAATGGAAAAATGGGCGATGATGAGCAGGTTAAAGCTTTCAATGATCTGGCGCATTTAATGGGGTTCAAAACAGGGATAAGGATGCCTTTATCGGCGGGACAATTAAGAGTTCACGGGCAATCATTTGACTGGTATCACCATGAAAAAGCTTACATAGATGCGTGCACCTGGGCAATAGAGCTCGGGTTTGATGCAATTTATTTTGACAGCGGCAAACATATTATTGACAGAAACGGATATTCAGGAATAGGAGACTTACCTAACAAACCGCAAATGGCGTATATATTAAATGAAATTCGATGCAAAACCGGAAGAACGGATATTGCGTTTATTGGTGAAAAATGTAATGATGATTACCAATACAAAGAGATGGGATTTACAGCAGGTACAGATTGGGGAAGAGCAGACGACATAAACAGCGTTATGTGGGAGACGAAAAAACAATCATATAACAGAGAATATGCCGCAGGTCCGGAAGTATCCAATGATAATGATTATGGCGGAATGAACTACGAACAGCGGATACACAGGCTAAAATCAAACCTTTTCGGTTATGATCACATAAACAATAAATTGCCGACTTTTATGCAAATTCATGACATATTTCCGTTATCGCCTTACATAAACACGCACGAAACAATGGAGCACCCTCATCAGATGAGAGGTTCGGACGCTTGGACAGAGTGCGAGCGCCATTGGGACGGAGTATTCAGCACTGCTGATCATGCCAGAAATTACACCCAAGCCATTTACCACGAGTTTGAACAGGCAATGTATCGTTAATTGCCGTTTGAATATCCTAGACCAATACAATTTTTACAGAAGCAATTGAGTTAGGTTGCATGACAAAATCCTCATAATCCTTTTGCGATATCTCCATTGCATTGGTAATTTCGATCTTTTTATACGAGAACGAAGTTGTAAATTTTAAAGTTTTGTCTTGATTAGAATAATTAACAAAACGAACGATAATATTCTCGTCAGGATCAAGCTTAACTGCATTTATCAAGATATTTTCATTACCTGTAGAAAACAGCGAATCAAATTTCAAATCAGAATTAAAGGCTAAAACAGGATTATAAAATTTTTCGCTAAGTCGTTTTAATTCCGTCGATTTCTTGTTAAGAGCAACGGCAAATCTTGCGCTCAATCCCGATAACATTTGCAAATCCGAAACCGGCAAAGGCGGACCAGCCGGAGTACCTCTGGTAGGATTTTGAGGATTGGATATTACCCCTGTTGCCCTTAATAATGTGAGTCTCAAACTATTATTAAAGACTTCATATTCATTAAGTCCTTCAGTAATAATACCGACATCCTGCACCGAAACAAACTTTTGAAACGGAGCAAGATTATATTTAAGCTCAATCCCCCTTTTTGCGGGAATATAATCGTATATATCGTATTCGGGGTTAAATTCACGTTTTACAACACCCGTCAAGTCATCCGAAAAAGTTTCCGTTATAGGATTTTCAAGATTAAAAACAGCTTGCAGAATATGATTTTTAGCTTCGTTGTTCCAATTCAATTCAAATTCGATATACTCACTCTTATCCTCAAGTCGAACAATAAGCTCAAGCTCATGTTTAATAAGTTTTTTTAAACGGCCTTGAACAGTCGAATCAGCAGGGATATTTAACTCTAATCTTATACACAATGCCGCTCTGCAAGGTCCTTTTTCAATAATCTTAGAAGAAACAATCTTTGCAGAACGCAACTTATCATTTTTCAATGCACCGAAATTATAACTATCACCAATATCAGCACGATCAATAAATGTAATAAGATTTTTATAAACCATACCTGAACGCTTGTCATAAAGGGAGATTTGACGATTTTTTATGAACAATTTTAAATAATCATTTTCAATAGAATCACTAAATACAGCTAAAGAAGATTTATGCTTCTTAACCGAAACCTGCTGCATGGAGAATGGAGCAACATCATCGGCAAATACCAGATATTCATATAAATCCGTATAATCTTCAGTCACCGGAATTTGATTTATATCATATATTTTTTTCAAATTGAATCCTTTGGATTTTGAGATCAATTGCGCATTGAGCTTTTTGTCTGAGCGAACTTTGACTGCACCACTAAAAGGAAAATTAGAAAGATTCAAAACACTTATATTCACAGAATCGGACAGCTCTCTCAAGACAGTATTTTTCAATGCATTAACAACCTGCGAAACCTTTTTAAATCGGGTAACATTTTCAGAATGCACAGCATCAACGCTGCAGCCGTAAATACTGTCGTGCGCATGATTTTTGATTATAGTTTTATAAGCATAATCGATTTCAGACTGAAAATTTTTAGCTTTATTCAGAGCATAAAAAATGGAGCAAACAGGTTCAACAACTCTGGAGAGCTGCCATTGTAAAACAGCGTTATATTTTTTCAGATCAAGTCTGGAAGAATAAACCCCCGGTAATATAAAATTCCGACAATTTTCTCTAAGTTCAAAATCAACCTTTTTATCAAAACTAACCTTTTTCAAATACTCAAACGGAGTAGTAAGCACTATCTCATATCCGGATAGAAACTTATTAACCTGTTGAATTTGCGCAACAAGATCGCAAGGGCAAGCCAGATGATCAGCCCCCAAAGGCAATAATAGAGAATCAGAACTGTAAGCTGCAATCTTATCCAAAGTTTTTTGCAAAAGCTCAGCCTTTTTTTCATAATCCGTATCAAGAGAAAAGAAATCCTGAAAATACCCTTGAATAAGGTAAACTGATTTTAACCCGTTAAAGACAAACTCAGAAGGCAACATCCCGCATCCGCGCCAGAATATACCGTGTTGAATGCCGAAGTACTTAACAATTTCCGGCAAATAAACGCTATGACCGAAAGTATCGGCATGGTAGGCAATGAAGTCATGACACCCCATTTTTTCAGAATATTGAACACCCAACTGCAAATTTCTTATCAACGACTCGGAATCGACCAGAAAACTATCCGTAGAACAGTAATAAGGTCCGATGAATAACCTTTTCTCGGCAATAAACCGTCTAACAAGCTCCGTTTTCTGAGTTCTGATTTTTAAATAATCTTCAATAGCAGCAGTCTGCCCGTCAAAATAGAAATCGGGAATCTGATTATTCTCTAATTTTTCAAGAATATCGTCAAAAACCTCGACCAGACGAAGCCTAAATTCCTCAAACTCCCTGTACCATTCTCGATCCCAATGGGTATGTGCATATGCATAAACTTTCTTCATAACAGTATTTTATGAATAATCCGACTTCTTCGCAACTGCTTCACATTTTATATTATAATCGTACAATATGATAAAATGAGCGATCAGTCACAATACATACGGGTAATAAACACCGGTAACGGATAAGAGTAATGTTTAATCAAGCGTATACAAAAAAGATTTGTGCAATATTATCTATAACTTCAATCTTTGCGGCAATTGTCTTTTTATACAGACCCAAAAGCGATGAATTAAAAATTATAAAAGTAAAATCAGCAAATGAAATTTACGTGGATTATAACGGCAATAACAAACAAGACAACGATGAGCTGGTCGAACTATATGCAATAAGGAGCTTCGTCAAAGGAGTAAAAACGCAATACACATCAGAAATTGAGTCCGCAAAACTCCAATATCTTGCCGAGCAACTAGCCAAAAAAGAACTTTTAAATAAGCATGTAAAATTAAAATTTGACGACAAGAATCGCCTAATAACCTTATATATAGGCAACACGGACTACTCAAAACTACTGTTAGAAAGCGGTCTCGGACTGGTTAACAGCACCTACGCCGCTGACAACTACAAAAATCCCGACAAAAAAATCATAAAATTACGATTGTCAGAAGCAGAAAAACTGGATCTTGTAGCTTACAACCCGTACTCAAAAAAGGTACACAAACTAAATTGCAAATATGCAAACCTAAACGGAAACGTAAAAATCCTGCCCTACAAAGAACTAAAAACTCCGACACAAAAATGCAAATACTGCTACCTGCCGGAAGAAGAAGATTTACACACAAAGTACCCAAAAATCGAATATGAAAAATACAATCCGGTCTACAGCGATGAATCATTAGAGCTTTACATAAGTGATTTTACAAAATACTACTACCCGTCGAACAAATGTGTAGTAACAGCCTGTCAGTCGTTATTGAAAGAAATTAACAAAGCCGAAAAAGAAATCGACTTTGCAATTTACGGAATAGAAAGTCAGCCGCAAATAATTAACGCATTGAGAAAAGCACAACAACGCGGGGTAAAAATAAGATGGGTGTATGATCTTGACAACAAAGGTAACAGCAGCTACAAAGACACCCTCGCACTAACAAAAATTATACCCTACGCCCAGCCAGATCAGGTTATAAAGAGCGATACAGAAAGATTTTCAAATACACTAATGCACAATAAATTTTTCATATTTGATAACAAAACGGTCTGGAGCGGCTCGGCAAACATAAGCAGCACAGACATGTCCGGCTTCAATTCCAATGCAGTAATACTTATAAAATCGCCACAAGCAGCAAAAATATATAAACAAGAATTTGAACAAATGTACAACGGCAACTTCCACAAAAAGAAAAGCAAAATTGGAACCAACCAAAGTATAGAACTAAAACAGTCAAAATTATCGATATATTTTTCACCGCAGGATAAAACCGTGGAAACTTACATAATCCCACTAATAAAAGAAGCAAAAGAATACATTTATATACCGGTTTTTGTTATAACACACAAATCAATGATCACCGAGCTAATAGAAGCAAAGAACCGAGGAGTAGACGTTAGGATAATAACAGACGCAACCGGCGCAAACAACAAGTATTCCCCGATAAAAATGATACGAGCAAACAAAATCAAAGTAAAAACAGAAAACAGAGCCGGAAAAATGCATATGAAATCAATCCTAATCGATGACAGATACACGATAACAGGCTCAATGAATTTTTCAAAATCAGGCGAATCATACAATGACGAAAACGTAATTATAATAGAAAACGCCAAATTAACAAAAGCCTACAGAACCCATTTTCTAAAACTATGGAACGCAATACCCGAAAAATGGCTATACCAAAATCCACGTGCCGAATCCTACGACTCAATCAATTCCTGCTTTGACGGAGTCGACAACGATCACGACGGACAAATTGACAATAAAGACAACGGCTGCAACTTTGAAATAAGAACTAAACAGCATCAATAGTTTTTGAATAATCAGGAACCACAAAAGGAGCATCATTAGCGTCTTTATCAGTAAATACCGCATACGCTTCCAATGAATCAGTTTTTGCAGTTTCATAGGTTTTCATATCGACATATTTTTTGTAGATATCATTCAAATCGCCCGAGTAATTTCCCATAATTTTAGCAAATTCTTTTATATCAGATTTGTCAGCACCGGCACCATAAGCTTTTGTTTTAGCATCAGTACCGGAAGGGCGAATCTCAATGAACTTGTCACTAAATTCCAAGAAAGTTCCGTCACCGACAAACTTAACATCCACAAGATTATCAAAAGACAACTTTTCAAAAGTAGAAGCTAAAATTTCTTTAATTTGCGCCAATGACAACCTATTTTCAGCTCTGGCAACAGCTAAAGTAAGATAAAAAAGATCATTTTTAGTACGTTTTGCCTCACCGGCTTTTTTGTCATTTTTCAACTTTTCAATATCAGGTTCACTTTCGTTATAGTAAGAAATATCTTCTCTGATATCGAATTTGGAGATAATGTCATTATCAGCAAATACAGAGTTCAAATACTCAGAGAGTGATTTGCCGCTTTGAGCCAGATAAGATACAAGCGCAGAAGCAACGATTATAGCTTCAGTAGCACTTTTTTCGCGCATAGCAATAGCTTTTCTACCTGCTAATGACTCGATCAAAGTTTCAGAACCAATAATCATACCGCCCGATTCTTCTCCGGCAAATATGAGTTTCGGATTCACACCAAGATTTACATCTTTGTTAAAAATGTCTGTAATTACAACATCCTTTTGAGGATTATCCAAAATTTGCTTTTCCACCTTCTTCATTATGTTCGCAATTTCTTTAAACCCGACAGGTACATTAACTACATTAACATTATTTTTCTTAGCCCATTCATCCCAAGAACGTGCAGAAGCAGTGGTTTTAATAATAAATCTCGGATGTTTATCGAACAAATTTTCTTTTTTCAATTGTTCAGTCCAAAAATTCATTATCATAAGAAAAGACTGATTAGCAGTGAAAACTGTTAATATCCTGTCATCATCGAGCTGTACATAATCAATGCCCAACTCTTTCAAAAGCCCCATTTTATCAACACTTTCAACCTGAGTAACGGTCAACCTGTCATGATCGGGATCAGTTATTAAAACAACGGTAGAAATAGGATAATCCTTAAGTTTTTGTTCATAATTCATAGACTTAATAACAGGGAACCAAGGATTGCCATTTTGATCTTTAGAAATAACCGTGGCATCAACAGAATAGTCATAGAAAGTTTTTTCACCATTAGGCGCAACATCATACTTACCAATAGAGTGGAAAAACGGATCTTCCTCAATATTGAGCCAGTCAAAATTTGAATCAATATCCAACACCTTCAATATTCTACTCAATGTTCGATAAGCAGAACCGCCTACATTTTCAATAACAATTTTCTGCTTAAGCTGCTTAATCAGACTCAAATTAGCATCTTTCGCAACCCCATCAAGCAAATAGTCTTTATAAAGCGAAACTCCGTCATCAAGTTTTCTCATGACAGACTGATCAATAAGAGAACAATCATCATCAGAAAGTTTTATCAAATACCGACCGTTTTTTTCAACTTGTTCAAAAATCCATTTAATCTTATTAACAAACTGCATCGACTCTTCGGGGAGATACTGACTACCTTGAGAATTAAGATCTTTCGTTGCATTTTTAACGGAGATACCGTGACTGGAGGTAATATATTCTCCACCGAGCAAATCAAGCTTAAATGCCAAAAAAGAAGCCATCCAGATGGGTATGGTTTTTCTGTCAACGGGAACGAGGGTTTTTATACCATGAGCAGCTTGAATTCTGGCAATCAACTCCAAAAACAATTTTGAATTATACCTAACCTCACTGCCGGCAAGTTTTACCAGTTGAGCATCATTGTACAAATCTTTTGCAACAAGCGACTTTGCTTCTGTAGCGAGCATTATACCAATCATATTAATCGGGAATCTGGTATCATAGGGATAAAGAATATTTTGAGGTCCACGAATACCTGCCGTAGAGACTTCCGCCTCTTTTGCGTAAGAATCAAGCCATTCATAAAGGTTTAATCCCTCGGGATTATTTTTTTCGTCATAAGGCAACAAGTGTTCTTTTTTCAAGGTAAAAACAAATTCACCCTTCTCATCCAAATCCAGCAAATTATTTTGTTTGACATAATCCGGTGTTTTCGAGTCAACCGCATCAAAAAGTTCTTTTTCCAAATCTGTTGAAGGTTTTATACTATAAGTCATAATGTTTCGCTCCGTTTCTAAAGCAATTTTATAATAATCGCAACGATTTCGCAATAATCCAAAAGAGGACCACTCCGAGAATCACAAGCTATCAACGAAAAGGATTTACAATAAATGACCTGAAACGAATAAATTTCTGCATAACAGCTGAAAATATTATGATTAAGCAGGATTTTTTTTGTTATAATCACACTATGAATGAAAAGACGTTAAAGACGATAGAGTTTGATAAAGTACTTGAATTGCTAAAAAATTATGCAGCGAGCGAACTTGGAAAAGAACGTTGCCTAAAAGCGAAACCGCTTGCAACGGCAGAGCAAATGAAAACAGCCCTGAAAATAACAACCCAAGCACAAAAAGTTTACAGCGCATCAGGCAATTCATTACCGCTAAAATCCATTCCAAATATTGAACCCGGCTTTGGAAAGCTAAAAAATAAACTAACACTTGCCATAGAAGAAATACAAGGTATCTATGAAACAGCTATGACAAGCAGACTTATTTTCTCATATTTAAGCAGGTACTCAGGGGATTATCCGGAGTTACTTGCCTATAAAGACAGTCTTTTTAATAATCCGGAATTAGAAAAAAAAATTACATCAGTTTTTGATCAAAATTTTAATGTAAAAGAAACGGCCTCAGCAGAGTTGAAATCACTTTTTCAATCCAAACGCAGCCTGAATGAAAACTTAAAAAACACAATAAATGAACTACTCAACACCCCGTCATTTTCAGTTAATCTGCAAGACAACATATACACAACACGCGAAGGACGAATTGTATTTCAAGTAAAAGCAGAATCAAAAAACAAAATTAACGGCATAGTCCACGACGTATCCGCCTCGGGACAAACGTATTTTATTGAACCGAAACAAATCGTAGAATTAAACAACAAAATCCGTGAATCGCAAATAGCCATCGACGGGGAGATTCAAAAGATAATAAAACAACTTTCAACACAAATAGGTGAATATTATGAACAAATTAAAACCACATTTGAAACACTTATAGAATTAGACTTTATTTTTGCAAAAGCAAAATACTCAACCTCGATAGATGCCTGTGAAGCAGAGGTTTGTGAAGAAAAAACAATCAACATTAACGGAATGAAAAATCCTGTATTAATGTCAGTATGTGACAATGTAATCGAAAACAATTTTCAAATAGATCCACCCATAAACTCGATTATAATAACCGGTTCAAATGCAGGCGGAAAAACGGTAGTACTGAAGACGGTAGGACTTTCGATTGCAATGACGGAATCCGGACTCCACATACCGGCATTCAAAGCCAAAATATACCCCTTTAAGAAACTATATGCAGAAATCGGGGACGAACAAAATATTATCCAAAGCCTTTCAACATTTTCATCCCACATAAAAAATATAAAACATATCCTTGACAATGTTGATGAAGAAACATTTATACTAATAGATGAAATAGCGGCAGGCACAGACCCGAAAGAAGGTGCAGCACTTGCCAAAACAATAATGGAAGAATTTTCTTCAAAAGGTGCATTTAGCATAATAACAACCCATTTTAATGAATTAAAATCATTACCATACACAAACTCGGCATTTCAAAACGCCTCCGTTGACTTTGATGTAGATAATCTAAAACCGACATACAAATTACGAATAGGAATCCCTGGGGCATCCAATGCATTTGCAATTGCGAAAAATCTTGGCATACCAGAACAAATCATCTCATCCGCAACAGCCGAATACTCAAAAGACATCAGCGATGACTCAAAAATATTAGAAACACTCCAACAAAAATACTCCGAATTAAGTAAACTCACCGAAGAAACAAAAAACCTCAAAGAACAAACAGAAAAAAAATACAATGAATATACACAAACATTAGAAATGCTTAATGCCAATAAACGTAAATCCCTAAAAGATTTTAAAAACAGGTACGAATCAACCGTTTTAAAAGCAAAGGAAGAAGTAAAAACCATCTTGGAACAGTTAAATAAAAACAAATCCAGAGAAAACGCACTCTCCTCGTACAAAAAAATTTCTCAAACCGGCAAAAAACTAACCGAAATGATAGAAACCGATTCAAAAGAATTGAGCACAAAATACATAGAGCTAAGCGAAATAACACCAGGCATGCAAGCGATAATAAAAGAACTGGATCAAGAAGTAAAAATATTGACAATGCCGGATAAAAACGGAAATTTACAAATCCTCATCGGGCAAATAAAAACACATATTAATGTACAAAAACTCGCAAAATCCCTAAAAGAGAAACAACCGCAATCAAAGAAAAAATATAAACAATCCAAAGTACAATTTGAAATAGAAAGAATAAATCTTTCAAACAAACTTGACCTTCGAGGATGTAGAATTGAAGAGGCATTAACGGAATTAGAAGCATATCTTGATAAGGCGAGCCTAGTTAACTTGACCCCCGTTCAGATAATACACGGTCATGGCAGCGGGCAACTCAGACATGCAATTCGTGAGTATCTGGATGATTCACCCTATGTCGCAAAATATCGTGCCGGCGAAAATACAGAAGGCGGAGACGGCGTCACAATAATTGACATAAACTAAATTAGGTCCTTGGGTGAAAATTTTTTCTTCTTAATTACAAACTTAACAAATTCTGCCATTATTTTAGTCTCCATATATATAGAGTATATACTCAATTAAAAATTGCGTAACAAAAATAAATGTTTACTTTTTGAAACATACCCAACCGGATAAGATACATTTGAATATATCTGTATTAATCTATACAAAAAGGAGGATAAAAGCATGAGAATACAACACATAAACAGCATGAAAAACTTGACTCCCAAAGCAATATCAACATCCGCACAAAAGCAAGAACTACCGGCAATAACACAGTCATTTGGCAAATCAAAAGCAGAAAGACTAAAAAATTTCACACTGGAAGAACTTAAAAAATACGCCCTACCGAAAGACCAAGACTTGTTAAGAAAATTTGTTACGGAACATCCGGAAGAAGTAGAAAAATTGAGAAAAGCAGCACGAGATATAGATAAAAAAGGACAGCCCCCCTCAAGAACACTATTAGGAGTTTTTACGGTTGAAGAAATGAATATCATAGCAAATCGATTAAAAATAATAAAAATAACAAAACCATGGTTATAAGTTTAAAATCGAAACATAAATTTAGACAAATGCTCCGACAAAGACCTTAAAAAAGGTGTAAAGAGCCAAAGTAGAACAGAAAGAGAAATTTTTTTAAATAAACTGTTTACAATAAAAATTTTATTGTTATAATGAATTTACAGAGGTAATCCTCGGTAGCTCAATGGCAGAGCATTCGGCTGTTAACCGAAGGGTTGTAGGTTCGAGTCCCACCCGAGGAGCCATTTAAAAAGACGCTTTAAAAGCGTCTTTTTTGTTTATTTAAGTTTAGGTTAGACATTTAAAAAGATTAAGACAAATTCATTTATTATAGGCAATGGATTTGATATTGCGCATGGAATGAAAACAAAATATACTAACCAAATCAAGACTAAGAATTACTTTTTACCAGTTTTAGACTTTTCATCATCGACCATCTGAGAAACGATCGCCTGTTTTAAAACTTTACCACCCAAATAAGCACCGAAACCAACAGCAACGACTCCTGCTGCCGGACCAAAAAAAGCGCCGGCCATTGCCCCAACAAGTCCCACAGACAAAATTCCGCCCAACAATGCAGCGGCAGCCGGGTTATCCTTAGATTTATTAACTAAATTCAAAGTTTCATTCTTAGTAGTTTTTATAAACTGATCAGTCTTTAAGTTGTTAATAGCAGCTTTTGTAACATTTTTTGAGAAGTTAACCGGCTCAATGCTTTGGAATTGAGATATTCGACTTTTAACTTCAAAGATATCTCGGGTAAGCTTGGTATCCATAGCGACCCTATCTTGAGAGCGTCGTTCAAGGCCGGAACGGCGTTCAAAAGCGACAGGAACATTCTGTTTTCTTCTGTCGGTAAGTGAAATATATTGAGGATACAAGCGCTGAACAGAAATCAAATTTAACTCCTTCACACAGTTCACAATTAATTATAATGCGAAAAAAAATTATAATTGCGCAAACTTTACATTTTTTCACAATAGGCCGATTTTTATAGCCTTAACAATTGCTTGCGTTCTATTTTGGACAGACAATTTTTTCATAATATTACAAACATGAGCCTTAACAGTATTTCTGCTAATCACAAATTCCTCAGCAATTTCAGGGTTTAACAAACCCTCAGCCATCTTATGCAAAACTTCAGTTTCTCTTTCAGTCAATTGGACGGAACAGTGAGAACAAGACCTAAAAACAGAGTTTTGCATAGAATCAGCGACATTTGAATCCAATAGCAAAACACCGGAATTAATTAAATCCAAGACTAAAGATAATTTTAAATTTGTCTCCTTAGTCAGATAAGCACTGGCACCATTACGGATCAAGGACATGACAATATTTTGATCGTCATGGTTAGAATAAGCTACAACTTTAGTTTTAGGATAATGAGACTTAATAAATTTAGTAGCTTCGATCCCATTCATACCAGGCAAGTTCAAATCCATAATCACAATATCAACAGGCACAAGCTTTAACATGTCAATACAATCCTCAGCACAGGCAAAACTACCCAATACGTTAAATTTTTGCTTCAATTCAAATACTAAATCGAAACGAGAAAGCGGATAATTTTCGACTATGCAAACAGAAACATCCTTCTTTTTCAAAACTACTTCCTATATATCCTGAGAATCAATGAAAATATTGTATAAACAAACAAGAGTAAAAAATTATATATAATTACCGTTTAATAGTTTTGAACAAAATATATCAATCTTTAGTTTCATTGACAATGTAAAAAAGATAACTATACTAAAATCTATACACCAAATAATAAATTGGGTATCAAAAAGTCTGTAATTAACAGAAGGAGAAAAGAATGAACAAAAAAGTATTATCAACATTGTTGTTAAGCGCAGCCCTACTGACAGCAACGACAGCAATGGCAAATGAATGCGAAAATACGCCTTGCGAAAAGCCGCAACCTCCTCAAGAATGCAATAGACCGTGTCCTCCGGATATGCAACGTCCGCCTATGACACCGGAGGAAAGGAAAGCGGATTTTGAAAAAAGGATTCAACTAACAGACTCACAAAAAGCCAAACTTGAAAAGATCAAGGCTAATGAGCAAAAGACACTTGAACCAATCCACGAAAAAATGCAAAAGAAAAATGAAGAAATGAAAGTTCTTATTAAAGAAGAAAATGACGTAAGAGCTGAGAGCATGAAAAAATTTGAAAATATTTTAACAAAAGAACAAAAAGCGGAACTGGAAAAAATGAAATCCGAAATTGAAGAACAGATGAAAAAGGACATGGAATCAAGACCACAACCGCCAATGGGACCCGGAGGACCGATGGGACCGATGGGACCTAAGGGACCTGGTTGCGCAGGCGGATGCCCGTTGAATAAATAAAAATAATAAGCTAAATGGTAAATGGTAGCCCTTGAAGGGCTACCATTTACCATTTTTTAAACACAAAAAACACAGCCAAAAGAATAAACAAAAAACCTACAATATAATTCCACTTTAATTCTTCTTTCAAGTACAAAACCGAAAATACGCAAAAAACACTCAAAGTTATAACTTCTTGCATAGTTTTTAATTGAGCGGCATCGAAATACTGGTGCCCGATTCTGTTAGCAGGGACCTGAAAACAATATTCAAGAAAGGCGATTAACCAACTAACCAGAACAACGCTCCACAAGGCAGCATTTTTATATTTTAAATGTCCGTACCAAGCGAATGTCATAAAGACATTAGAAATTGTCAACAAAATTATAGGAATAAACGCTCTAAACATAAAAATATCATACCAAAAAATCAAATATAACGGTTTACATTTACAAAAATAAATCTTATACTAAACAAAAAGACAGGAGAATAGAGATGAAAGATATAACAGAAATAAAAGATTATCAAACAGCAATTTTAGGACTATTAATAGCGGTTGGAATAGTATTATCAACATTTAT
>CASEVT010000035.1 GCA_949291445.1 uncultured bacterium
AAAATAATCACATCCTCTGTATGAATATCTCTGTATCCAATCGCTATCTTTATTGATTAATCGATTTGTTTGTACAAGCTGGTACTGTCGCGATGATAGTTTCCATTTTGCATTTAGCATTGTCGGGTTCTCAGGTAATGAAATATTTATTATTGCATTCTGTTTGCCGACAAAATTATCGAGCATGTACTTTACATCGTCTATTGTAAACAACTTGTCTAATGTTATTATATTCAAATTTGTGTCTAAAACTGCGGCTCCCGACTCGATCGATGTATTCGAACCAAGCGATATTCCTACAAAAAATAATTTATTATTTTGAAAATTAAAACTCATTGTTATCTATTTTATTGGTTTTTGTGCATTCTCTGGTGTTCAAGTATTATACCGCGGCTTTCGTATAACTTCTCAAAGTTTGCCTGCGCACCTTTGTAGTTTAACACTGTCAGGTGAATTGCTTTATTTACAACATAAAATGCCGCCGGTACCGCAAAAATCAGGGTAACTATTGCGACTATAATATGCATAATTATTCTTTTTTTTCTCTTATTTGCATTAATTTTGTCTTCATTTTCTATATAGTTGGACAAAAGTTCATTGAACAATTTTGAACGTTCATCTACGGACAGATTGTCAAAATATTTTACACTTTTAGGCTCGACAGAGACGATGAACTTTTTCGGTTGATTCTTATCCTCGTCATTTTCCTCCTCAATAGGATAGCTATCGTAATCTATTATGGATGTGTCAGGTTGCTCTTCAACTTGTTCCTGCTCAAACTCTGCTTGGTGCTGTTCATTTTGTTCATCAGTTTGCTCAGAATCGCTCATTTTTTTTATTTTTTCTTGCAACTTTTCTATTTCTTCTTTCTCATTAAAGTCATCATGCCCTGTGGCTTTAATGTTTTCGTTTTTTTTATCTTCTGACATCCTAACCTCGCATTTTGTTGCTATAAAAAAACATTTTTGTGCTAAACTAAACTTATTATACTATAAATATATGCACTAATGCTATATAGTTTATGGAGATTTAGATGTTTGATTTTGATAAAACACTCTTAACGGGATATATAAAGAAATTGCAGGAACCAAGCGTTCTTATAATAGGCGATCATGCAATAGATGAAATGATATATGGTGATACTGAACGTATATCAAGAGAAGCACCGGTTTTGATTTTGCGTCATGCCAATACAAAAATAATTCTGGGACAAGCTTCCAATGCTGCCCATAACCTTGCAACTCTCAATAATGGCAAGGTCTCCGCTATTGGACTTTATGGCAACGATTATTATGCTCCCATAATGCTTAATGCTATGAAAGAAGCGAGAATTAATACTGATTTTATGGTGGAGGACCCTCAACGTCCTACAACGGTTAAAACAAGAATATCCGGTGCAAGCTTTCACTCTGTAACCCAACAGATTGTCCGTGTCGATCGCGTCGAAAATTCCGCTCCTTCTGTAGCTGTTGAAAATAAGGTTATAGAAAATATCGAAAAAGCCGTTCCGCTCCACGATGCTGTGATATTGTCCGATTATAATATCGGGTTTTTGACCGACAGAATCATAAATGCAACGATTTCGACGGCTAAAAAACATGGAAAAATTTGTGTCGTTGATGCACAAAAAGATTTGTACAGATACCGCGGTGCATATTCTCTGACTCCGAATCAGCCAGATACAGAAAAAGCCGTCGGGTATTTTATAAAAGATAATCAGTCCTTAAGACAGGCCGGTTCTGATTTGATGAAAGCTACGGATGCACAGGTGCTTTTGGTTACCCGCGGCGGGGATGGTATGGCTGTATTCGCAAAAGACGGTAGTTTGACCGAGGTCCCTGTCTTTAACAAGACAAATGTATTTGATGTTACCGGTGCAGGTGATACCGTTGTTGCTTCTTATACTTTGGCGCTTGCAAGCGGTGCGCCTGCTAAATATTCTGCTATTATAGGTAATATTGCCGCAAGTATCGTAATTCGCTCATTTGGGTGCGCAACTACCACTATCGACGAGATTTTAGATAGTCTGAATCGTATGAATATGGAGAATTACACCATAAAAGTTTAGTGTGTATAAGATCGGATAGTAATATTTGTAAAAGTCATGGAGTTTGAAAATGAAAAAATTGAAACCTTTTGATTATATTATTATAGCAGTTGTATTTTTTGTGATTCTGGTTGCCGGATTGGTCGTGACTAAGAAAAATAAGTTTTCAAAATCACCCGTTGAAGCTACTGAAACTATTGAATTCGAAGTTATGTTCAAGAGCGTATCTCTTACTGACAACAAGATACCTTTTGTCTCCGGCGAAAAATCTTTTATTACAATAAGAAATGTTCCATATACCCAACTTGAGATTACTCGGGTTCAGTTTGCGCCTAAAAAGTATATTCTGCAAACATCGGATGCTAAAAATCCATATCTTGTGATAGATGATCCCACACAGCCGTTTCAGTATGATTTTATCGTTACGTTGAAAGATGTTGCAAAAATCACCGCAGAGGGCGCTGTTGTCGGCGGTAACAAGATCAAAATAGGTATGCCGATTGTCCTTGAAGGGTATAATTACCGATTGGGCGGTACGGTTTCTAATGTTATATTTCCTGATTCAAAAGCTTCACCCGCTCAAAATTCTAAGTCATAGCGAACAAGGGTCTGGTTTAATTGAGTTTTAATGTTTAACTTGCTAAAGAAAAATGGTTGAGAGTACTTTTTTAGAATTAAAAAATCGAATATATGCATTTTGCCAACAAAAATCTCAAAGGTTTGTTGAGAATAGTTTGATTCTTTCTCATATAGATGATTTTATAATGCTTTTTATGACGGCTACAATTGTCGGATCTACTTTCTTGCCGAGTGAGAAGATCGGGCTTTTGGCTATTGGGGCAATTTTGCTTACATTTTTAAAGCTGTTTACTAAAAAAGGTGCGGCTGTTCGGATTGCGCCCTGGGATTGCGCTTTGGTCGTTTATTTTGCAATTTGTTTGATTAGTACTTTTAATTCGGAGTTACTAACTCAGAGTGTTCATGGCTTTTTAAAAACTGTGATTTATATTTTTTATTATTTTTGTGCACTGAATTATTTTCAAACTAATTCTAAAAAAATAAAATATTTTTTCCTCTTGATAGGTTTAATGTGTGCTTTTCAAAGTGTCATTGCAATAATACAAAACCTTGGGGGTGTGGAGCAAATTTCAACCTGGCAGGATTCTAATTATTTGAATCCGGAAGATGCAATATCACGTGCTTATGGTACTCTGCTGCCGTTTAACCCTAATCTTTTAGGTGGCTATTTGGTTGCGGGTTTGCCTTGTATTATCGCCGGCGGGATGATTTTTTTATTAAAAAAGAATTACAAAAGGTTTGTTGTTAACCTTTTAGCCTTCTTTGTTTGCGCTGTTGCTGTATTTCTTACCGGCTCAAGGGGTGCGTATTTGGGGTTGGGCGCTACTATTTTTGCTTTTATACTTTTGTTTTCAAAGATTATTTATACAGATTTTTTAGATTTCGAAAAGGTTAAATATTACTGGAAATGGTTTGTCGGGGGTGTTTTGTCTTTTATTGCTCTGGTTTTTGTTTGTACTCCGCAAATTCTGAAACGGCTTTTATCGATTTTTATACTTCGAGGGGATTCTTCAACTTCGTTTAGGATGAATGTTTACAATTCTTCTTGGCACATGTTTTTAGATAACTGGATACTCGGTATCGGCACGGGTAATCAAACATTTCGAGAAATTTACGGGCTGTACATGCTGACCGGTTTTGATGCGTTGAGCACTTATTCTGTGCCTCTTGAAATTGCCGTTGAGGCGGGCGTTTTTGCTCTAATCGCTTATATAGCTTTTATCGGGCTGTTTTTGTATTATTCCTTTAAATTTATTTCTGAAAAAGTTTCTCTTGATGTAGTAGTTAAAAAGGTTGTGGTTTCTGCTTCAATATTAACCATTGTAGGCGTTATGACTCACGGCTTATTTGATACAATATATTTTAGACCGCAGGTTCAATTTTTGTTTTGGACTACAATAGCAATGTCTTCATCAGTTTTCTTTAAGAATAATTGTGAACAAAAGGAGTAAATTATTATGAAACTGTCTAAAAGATTGGCTTTGACAATATTAGCAATTTTGGGATTTATAACGTCAATAAAACTTTCAATGATATATATTGATGTTAATTTCAATCCATATGCTTTGTCCAGCTTTTGTTCGATAAATGATTATATTGATTGTGATGGTGTGGCAAAGACTGTTCATTCACAGTTTTTTGGTATTCCTCTTGCTTTCTGGGGGTTGTTTTTGTATTTTGTTTTTCTGTTTTTTACTTTTGTCGACAAAATAAAAAAAATAAGATTCCTGCACTTTCTAGAAGTCTTTCAACATCCTGAAAGCTATATTTGTGCGTTGGGGATTATATCATTTTTGATTTCTATGTCACTGGCTTGTTTATCAATATTTGAGATACAAAAGATTTGTGTATTATGCTTTTTTACATATTTTTTGAACTTGCTCATTGCAATTGTTGCAAAGCCGGCGGACGAAAATTATTTGAAGGTATTTAAGACAAGTTTTGTTGATTTTATAAGTGCCTTAAAGAACTTGAATTATGCAATTGCATTTTTCTTTCTTGTTTTCGTTGCAATTGCTGTATTGTCATATACTACATTTAGTAATATACTCACTCCTCAGGTTAAAAAACACAAAGAGTATCAGTCATATTCAAGAGTAAATGATTATAAGGTAAGCGGAAATATACTTGGTGATCCTAATGCCGGCGTAGTTGTTCATGAGTATACGGATTATCAATGTCCGTTTTGCTTTGTTTTAAATACGATGCTACATCGTGCTGTTACAGAGCTAGACAATGTAAAAGTTGTTCATCATAATTTGCCGCTTGATACTGCTTGCAATAAAGACATGCAGTCTCAAATGCATCCAGGGTCTTGTATGATGGCTCGTTACTCGATTGCAGCAGGTTATCAGGGTAAATATTGGGACTTTAATTCTGTTTTATTTGATAACGAATACAAAACTGAAGAAGAGATCTTACAGGGTGCTAAAAAAATTGGTCTGAATATAGAAAAATTGAAGGCTGATGCTTATGGAAAAGAGATTGAAGCTAAATTGCAAAAAGAAATAAAGACTGCTTCTGAGCTCGGTATTGACGGTGTTCCTGCAATACAAATTAATATGGAAACACATGTCGGTATTGAGCCTTATGAAGAGTTAAAAGCAAGACTCATAAAGGCAGGGGCTAAAGAGAAAAAATAATGAAGAAAATCCTCTTGCACTCTTGTTGTGCCGTTTGTATGGCGTATCCTGTCGAAAAACTTAAAAATGAAGGTTATGAGCCGGTTGTATACTTTTATAATCCTAATATTTACCCAGAATCGGAGTATGATAGAAGACTCAGTGAACTAAAGAATTACTGTAAAAAGATTGGGTGTGAGTACATAATAGGCGAGTACGAATCTTCAAAATGGTATGAGGTAATCAGAGGATTGGAACTTGAACCTGAGAAGGGGTTTAGATGTTCCAGATGTTTTGAATTAAGGTTAACACAAACTGCAAAAGTCGCTCGTGAGTTAGGGATTGGCTATTTTACCACAACATTGACTGTTAGTCCTCACAAAAATTCCGAACAGATTTTTAATATTGCAAAACGAATTCAAGATGAGTACGGTTTGATTTTTCTTTTTGAAAATTTTAAAAAATCAAACGGTTTTTTAAGAACAATGGAATTATCAAAACAAAATAATTTCTATCGTCAGCAGTATTGCGGTTGTGAGTATAGCATAAGAAAATAGCGGGGGTTTTATGGAATGTAAAAAGGAATTTAATATAAAAAATTGTACCTGTACTGCAGGTTGTTCTCACAAGGGGATTTGTTGTGAATGTGTTGCTCATCACAGAGATAACGGTGAGCTTCCTGGGTGTTTTTTTTCTGTACAGGGCGAAAAGACTTACGATCGTTCAATAGAAAATTTTATAAGACTCTGGCAAAAAAGTCATTAGAGTAATTCATCCAGCTTTCTTAGCGCCTTTTTTGAATCGATAGTGAAATATGCTTGCATAATGCCATCTGTCAGGTTTTTTGCTAAACCGTATATATACAGCATAGCGCCTGCATTAAGGGCTATTATATCTGTTTTGGGGCCTTTAAGAGAACCTGAAAATATTTCTTTAACCAAATTGGCATTGTATTCAGGGGTTGCACCTTTTAGTGATGAGATGTCTGCTCTTTTGATTCCGAAGTCTTCAGGTTTGATTGTGTAAGCAGAGATTTCGTTGTCTTTTAGTTCGTATATGTTGGTTTCTGAACAAATGCTTATTTCATCAAGCAGTGGTTCTTTAGCGTTAACTACCATTGCGTGCTTCAATTTGAGAAATTTTAGAACTTCAACCAGGTTTTTTGCCATTTCATCAGATGCCACACCCAGCAGTTGGTATTTTGGAAGGGATGGGTTTATGAGCGGGCCTGTAAAATTAAAAATTGAACGAAAACCAAGTTCTTTTCTTACAGGGTTGAGCACGCTTGCTGCTTTGTTAAATGACGGAGAATGTACAAAACAAATGCCGGATTTGCTAAATTGTGCTTCTGCATCTTCTTTTGTTTTGCACAATTTAATTCCCAGCGCTTCAATAAAGTTCGAGCTTCCGCATCTGCTTGTAATATTGGAGTTCGTTTGTTTTATAACTTTAGCACCTGCTGCTGCCGTAACTATTGCTGCGGATGTCGATATATTAAATGTACCCTGTAAATCCGCACCTGTGCCGCAGCTGTCCACGACCTCGCCTTGATCAAATTCAATCCGAACAGCTTGATTTCGCATTGATTTTACGAGATTTTTTATTTCATCAAGATTTAGTCCTTTCATTGTTAATCCTGTGATGAAAGATGCAATTACACTTTGTGGGTATTCCTTATTTGCTACTGCCGCAATAAATGTTTCAATATCTCTTTCGGTTAGCGGCTCTTTTCGTATAAGTTTTTCTAGGGTTTCATTCTTCATATTTTTATTATAAAAACAAACAAACATTAACAAATGTAACAAAAATAGACTCAAGTGAAATTCTATAAAAAATATATCCTTTATATATATGTAAGTGATAATTAAAAGGTCAAAGTAAATATGTCAGTAGCGGCTAATAATGCAATTGATAAGAAATTAGCAAAGATGTATGCGGATAAAGTAACCGTGAATTTGGAGAATAAATCGACGCTGGATCCGGAGGATTTTTGGAAAGCAATGCAGTTGATATCGGTTACGAACAAAGCATTTTTAAATTTAACATAAAAAATAATCATCCCCGATATAAAAATGGAGATTTATGGAGTTTTCCCTATTAGTCTAGTTTTGCCTGAGATTACCTCGGGCTTTTTTTTGTCTAAAAATCTGCTTTTTCGGTCATTTCAGGTGTTTGTACTGAATATTTTTTCTGTGGTCTACTCCAAATGAATGAAAAGTTTTAAATTATGCTAAAGATTTCACTAATTTGTGCCGATGTATATATTGTTAGACCGAAAGGTCAAACAAACCTCCTCCCCAAGTCTAGTAGCCGGCCTCAAATTGGACGGCTTTTTTTTATTCTTAAATTCTTATATGTAAATCATTATGCATAAGATTAAAAAACGTGATATTATCTGTCTATGTCCAGTGTAGGAATCGTAGAAACAAAATATTTCAGAATTGAGCAGAAGATTTGTCTGGAATCCGGAGTGGAGTTCGGACCGATTGAGGTTGCATACGAGACGTACGGAACTTTAAATGAAGAAAAGGACAACGCAATTTTATTATTACACGCATTGACGGGCGATGCGCATGCTGCAGGATTCCATTGCGAACAAGATAAAAAATCCGGATGGTGGGATGAAATGGTCGGTCCTGACAAGGCTTTTGATACAAACAAATATTTTGTTGTTTCTTCAAATATATTGGGCGGGTGCAGCGGTACGACCGGTCCGTGCTCGATTAATCCTGAAACTCAAAAGCCTTTCGGATTGAAGTTTCCGGTGATTACTATTGAGGATACTGTCAAGGTTCAAAGAAAACTTATTGAGCATCTTGGTATAAAAAAAATGATTGTTGCCGGCGGCTCAATGGGTGGTATGCAGGCACTTGAGTGGGCAATTAGTCAATCTGATATTGTAGATGCCGCTATTGTTATTGCATCAACAGCCCGAATTACCGCACAAGGTATTGCTTTTAATGCGGTTGGGCGCAATGCGATATTGTCCGATCCTAACTTTAATAATGGCGATTATTACAATTCTGAGTCACAACCAGAAAAAGGTTTGTCAATTGCAAGAATGGTCGGGCATATAACTTATCTTTGTGAAGAGTCTATGCATAAAAAGTTCGGTAGAAAATTTCAGGATAAGGACAGTCCTAACTTCGATTTTAATATAGATTTTCAGGTGGAAAGCTATCTTGCTCATCAGGGACGGACTTTTGTTGACAGATTCGATGCAAATAGCTATTTGTATATAACAAAGGCGGTTGATTACTTCGATTTGGCATATAAGTACGGTTCTTTGGAAGCTGCTTTTAAAAAATCTAAAGCCCGTTTCTTAGTTATGTCATTTACTTCTGACTGGCTTTTTCCTACTTCTCAGTCCAAGGAGATTGTTCAGGCTTTGGTTAAGACGGGTAAAGATGTTTCTTTCTTCGAAATAGAATCTCCTTGCGGGCATGATGCCTTTTTATTGGAGTTTCAAACTCAAACTAAAATTATAAAAAGTTTTTTGGCAAAAAAGGTTAGAAACGGTTGCGGGCATGAATAATCATTACGAAGAGTCTAAAGGTTTACATTTGAATTATGAAATAATTACCGAAATTGTTGAAAAAGGTTCGAAGGTTCTGGATTTGGGCTGTGGTGAGGGTGATTTGCTTAAAATGCTCGTCGAAAAAAAAGCTTGCAGCGGCGTTGGGGTCGAGATTGACCAGAATAATGCCATTTGTGCTATAGAAAAAGGGCTGTCGGTCATTCAGGGCGATATTGATGAGGGACTTAAGGATTTTTCTGACAACTCCTTTGATTATGTGATTCTTAACCAAACCTTGCAACTTACTGAAAAACCTGATTATGTCATTAAAGAGATGCTGCGCGTCGGTAAAAAAGTTGTTGTCAGTTTCCCGAATTTTGGGTATTGGAAAGTTAGACTATATCTGCTTTTTCGAGGTGAAATGCCCAAGTCTAACATCCTTCCTTTCGAATGGTTCGATACTCCTAATATTCATCTTTTGACTATTAAAGATTTTTTTGAATTTTGTAAAAATCAAAAAATCAAGATTTTAGAGCAAATTTATATGAATAAAGCTAAAAAAATATATGGTTTATTTTCTTCTGTTCTGGTCAATTTGCTTGCGGAAGAAGCTATGTTTGTTTTGTGCAGGCATAATAATTAGTTTGTATTAAATTTATTGCTATTTCTTGACAGTAAATATATGAACAGGTACTATTAATATATATTAAATACTGTAGGAATTTTGATGAGAAAGATTTTAGTATCTATTGGAATATTAGTTTTTTGCTCCAGTTTGGGACAAGCTGAGACTGTTGATATGATGAGGCCTTCTGCTTCGCCCATGATGCAAACTATTGACAGGAATATGCAACAACGAGATATTGCTGATTCCATAAACAAACAAAAAGAAAAAGAAACTCGTTTGAAAGAAATGGAAGAAGACACCGTTCGTGAGCTTAGAAACGAAGAACCGTCTTCAAATATTTTGGAACAAGAGGATAAACCCCAAAAACTTTCACGTAAAGAAGCTAAAAGATTGAAAAAAGAAGAAAAGTTGGCAAAAAAACAGGCTAAAAAGTGGGAAAAAGAACGATATATTCAACAAAAAAAACTATTGAAAGAGCAAGAAGCTCAAGAAAAGTATATGGAGAAAAACGGACTCCATTACAAAGATGAAAAACCGCTCGTGCTTGTTAAGGACAAAAAAAAATTAGAATCTAAAGAGCTAAAGGGCTCTGTTGAATCTGATTCTGCCGTTGATGAATCGTTTGTTATTATTAAAAAAATTGAGTTTTCTCCTTCTCAAATTTTTTCGGAAGAAGAATTGCAAGAAATGGCTGCCCCTCTATTGAATCAGGAAGTTACAATGACTGATATTAAGGCGCTTATTGATAAGATTAATCGCTCTTATATTATAAACGACTATGTTACGTCCCGTGCATATCTTCCGCCGCAAGAAATTCAAAATGGTGTATTGAAGATAGAGTTGTTTGAGGGTCGCGTTGGTGAAATTATTGTCAAGGGTAATACTTGGACAAGAAAATCTTATATAACAAAACGTATCGGTCTTGAAGAAGGAGAGCTGTTTAAGCTTCGTGTTTTAGAAAAAAGCTTGATTAAGTTTAATAATGATCATTATGATTATACGAAAAACCCGCTTTCATTAAAGGCAAAACTTACTCCTGGTAGGGAGCAGGGTACTACCGACATCATTGTTGATACAAATGATCCGCTGCCGTTTCATATTACTGGTATATTTGACAATGCTGGTAGGGATACCATCGGGCTTTTGCGTGGCGGTGTCACCGGCTCTATTGACAGTTTGACCGGTAATCGCGACAGATTATATGGCGGCGGGTATTTTGGTCGTGCTACTCAGATTGCTTTTGCTGATTATAATATTCCTGTTAATAAGTACGGTACGCGTGTCGGTGCATCTTTTGCTTACAACCACATCAATGTTGTGACAGGACCGTTTAAACCGTTTGACATATCCGGCACGGCATTTGTTTATACAGGATATGTTACTCATCCTTTGATAAATCGTCCTGATATGTCTTTGAGTACATATACTGCCGGTAATTATAAGCGCTCTAAAACCTATTTTACCGATGTGCCAATATTTGATACTTCTGTGTATTCAGGTACGCAGGGGATAACTTTGAGAAAAGATACTAAACGCGGTATTTGGTATACAGGTCATTATGTGACCGTCGGTTATTATGATACGGAAGCCAGTCATGATGTTTATTATAAATACGAAGGTAATTTAACCAGATTGCACGATTTTGGTCATGGTATTATCGGTCAGTTCAGGGCATCTGGACAAATGGCTTCGGATAAGACGTTACCTTGGATAGAACAGTACCAAATAGGTGGTATTTCTAACGTCAGAGGTTATTCTGAGGGTGTTTTAATCGGTCGCAGCGGTTTCTTCCTCAGTGGTGAATTGATTACTCCAATTCCTTTTATGCCTAAAAAAGTCGGTACCGAAAAGTTGGGGTATGTTAATCTTAGAGATATGGTTAAGGCAGCTTTCTTCTGTGATTTTGGTGCGGTATTCCCATATAAGGGTGAGGGCGCAAGTGTAGAAAGCAGTGACTTCCTCGCTTCAATCGGTCCGGGGATTAGAATTAGATTTAATGATGAGTTTAGTGCACGTGTATATTGGGGCTTTGGCTTAATACAAAATCGCTATGAAATGCGTCAGCCTACCGGTCGTTTTCACTTTGAATTGACAATGTCTCCTGATTTGAATAGGATACTCAAGGCGCGTAAACCTAAGTCTGAAAAATTATAGAAGTTTGTGGTAGATTCCCGGTAATATATCTTGAAAAAAGCTTGTCTCTTTGCTTTTAATGTGCAACAATGGTTGCATTATGTGAGGGTTTAGTTATGCAAAGAAGTCTTTTGATCGTTGATGATGATGATGAAATCAGAGAATTGTTGGAGTTTGACCTTGCTCAAAGCGGTTATAAAGTTGATACTGCCCGTGATGGATATGAGGGGTTAGATAAAGCTGTTAATAATTTTTATGATCTTGTCCTTTTGGATGTTATGATGCCTAAGATGAACGGGTTTGACGTTTGTAAGAATATCAGAAAAACTAAACCTAAATTGCCTGTTCTTCTGTTGACTGCCAAGGGTACTATTGATGATAAGACTCAAGGCTTTGATTGCGGTGCAGATGATTATTTGGTTAAGCCTTTTGATATTCAGGAGGTTTTGCTCAGAGTTAGAGCTCTTTTGCGCAGAAATGCTGAGTCCCGAGATGGTGAAGCATTGATTAAAAAAGAGATTCTAAAGATGGGTGATATTGAGATTTTTCCGGATTCTTTGGAGGCGATTGTTGATGGTAAGAAGACAAAACTGACACCTACTGAATTTGAAATTCTATATTGTCTGATGCAGCACTTCAATAATGCTGTTGCACTGGCTACTCTTTTGGATGAGGTTTGGGGATATGATTCTGATGAGGATGTCAGAATGCTGAGGGTGCATGTTGGCGGTTTAAGACAAAAAATTGAGGCTGATACTAAACATCCCAGATATCTTCATACTGTTACTAATGTCGGGTATAAACTTACTCCTTGCGGGGAAGAAATTTGATGAATAAATTTTTGAAGAGTAAGAAAATAAAGCGGTTTAAGATTGTTGAACAAATTATTATTGTACTGTTTCTTGCTGTGATCGTGCCTTTAGTTATCAGTGCAGTAATTATCAATAATATTAACCAGCACTCTGTCAGAAATGAGTTGAGATATTCAGCTTTGATTATTTCAGAGTCTATTGCGTCCAATATTGAAACTTTCTTCCAAACCGGCAAAGATGAATTAGACGGTGTAATTCTCGCGCTTAAGTATATTAAATCCGATTATGCAAAGGAAGTCTATCTGAAGGATATGCTTTTGAATTCTGAAGTGTTTGAGTCGTTTGATGTTGTGGATATAAACGACAATTCTCTTTATGATTATGGTGACAGTATAATTAATTATGACGGTACATCCGGTACGGTTGAGGTGGTTGAGCGGATTAACCAAAAACAATTGCTCAAGGCAAAGGTTAATTTAGAGCTGTTTGATGAAAAGGTCTTTAATATTTACAAGAAAGACAATCGGCAAATATACGTGCTCAACGGTAAAAAGCAGTTAATAAGTTCT
Source organism: uncultured bacterium (assembly GCA_949291445.1). Classification (GTDB taxonomy): domain Bacteria; phylum Cyanobacteriota; class Vampirovibrionia; order Gastranaerophilales; family Gastranaerophilaceae; genus Spyradomonas. Next base: position 12,907 of record CASEVT010000035.1, read on the forward strand.
CATAACTATAATAAGGATGACTTTAACAGGGTTGTATATGCATTGCCAAAGACTTTGAAAACTAATGAGTCTGTTATATTCGGTAAGGTTAAAAACCAGCCGCTTTCGTATTTTAAGCTTTCAAAACCCGATATTATAGTAATTGTAAATACCACAAGCCAGATCACAAAAACGACGATCAATGCCCCAAGATTTAAGATTATTTCAGCTTTGATCTTCACTGCTCTTTTTATATTTATAGCTGTATTGTTGTATACGTACTATCTATATATAAATATTCGTCAGTTGTTTAAGGGTATAATGGCTCTTTCTAAGGGGAATTACAAACGAAAAATACGGCTGCTAACGAATGTTTTTACACCTTATGAAATAATTTTTCTGGCTATAGAATTTAACAAAATGGTCGATGAGATAAACAATTCATACCGGCAATTGAAACATAAAAATCGTGAGTTGAAAAAACTGGATGAATTTCGTGCGAATCTCGTGGATACGGTAAGCCACGAATTCAGAACTCCTTTAACTAGTATTAAGGGTTATACTTCGAGGCTTTTAAGACAAGATATTGAGCTTGATGAAGAGATGAAACTTAAATCTTTAAAGATAATTAAAAATCAATCTGAACGGCTCAGCAGAATGGTTGAAGACCTTTTGGTTATACCTGATATAGAGGGTGCTAAGCTTAATCTTAACATTGAACCGGTAAATTTGTTTGATCTTGTAAATGATAGTGCTATGTCTGTGAAAAATAGAGATTTAAGAGAATTTTGCAGTAAAATACCTGAAGAATTTCCTCAAGTTCTTGCTGATAGAGATCGGCTTGAACAGGTTTTGATTAATCTGATTGAAAATGCTTATAAATATTCTTATGAAAATACCACGGTCGTCGTAGATGCTTGGTTGCAAAATTCTAAGGCTGTTATAACAGTCTCTAATGATGCAGATTATATTCCGCCTGATGTTTTAAACAGACTATTTGGAAAATTTATCAGGGTCGATGACAAAACGACTCGTACTACCCGTGGAACAGGGTTGGGACTTTTTATTGTTAAAGGATTGATTTTAGCTATGAACGGTACTATTGAACTTACTTCTGCTTTTGATAATAAGTTCATTGTAACGATTAAACTTCCGATTGCTTAGTATGCCTGTTGGGAACTTTCACAATATTGCTTTTACGTTGTTTCAGGATCTTCTTTTTTCTTTTTCTTCTTGTATTTTGCTTTGTTAAATAAAAAGACGAGCGGGGTTAGGATGAAAACGGCTGCGGCATAGATTTTAAAACAGTCCATAAATGCCATTAAATTCGCCTGTTCTTGCAATTGCATATAAACCAGAAAGTTGGCTTTCTGTTCTGCAACTGCCTGCCCTGTGTATGAAGCAATTCCGCTTTGTATTGCGCTCAACTTCTCTGTAAATCCGGGATTTGAGTATGTTAAATTTCTGATGAGGTGTGTTTGGTGAACTTGTCCCATTCTTGAAATCATTGTTGATACAACTGATGTGCCGATTGCACCACCGACGCTTTTTGCAAGATTGAATATGCCCGAGGCGTTTGTCATTTGAGAATTTTTTAATGTCATAAATGATATATTCATCAGTGGTATCATTAACAAACTGAACGAAAATCCGCATACAATGTTGGGTAAAATGATATTACTCATTGCTATATTCAAGTTTAATATCCCAAACATAACGTTCGAAGCCGCAAGCAAAATTAGTCCCGCTATTACCATGTATCGCTGGTCGACACGGTTTGAAAACCAGGCAACTGCGATTAATCCGGCGAGTGAGCCAAAACCTCTTGGTGAAATCGCTAATCCGCTTAATGTAGCTGTATATCCCATAAGATGTTGTAAAAACAATGGCAAAATTGCCAATGTTGAATACAACACGGCTCCTATTACTGTGTGTAGTGCTGTTCCTATAAAAAAGTTCTTGTCTAAAAATACTTTTAAATCAACAATGGGTTCTTTTGTTGCCAGTTCACGCCAAATAAAACCTATGAATGTTATTGTGGTGAGAGTTGCTGTCCATCTGACCCATCTTGCGCCAAACCAATCCGATTTTTGTCCGTTGTCCAATATTATTTGCAATGAAAATAACCAAATAATCAGCAGTATGAACCCTATATAATCAACTTTTTGTATTTTTCCTTTTCTCGCATAAGGTGGATCTTCAATGAACATGTTGCCCAAAATAATTGCAACAATTCCGATCGGTACGTTAATCAAAAATATCCAGTGCCAAGAATATGTATCTGTAATCCATCCGCCCAGCGTTGGTCCGATAATGGGCGCGAAGATTACTCCGAAACCGAATACAGACATCGCCACACCTCGTTCTTCAGGCGGAAATTCTTCCATCATAACGGCTTGCGCTATAGGCATGATTGCTCCGCCGCCAAGTCCTTGAATGACTCTGGCAAAAATTAACATACCCATACTTGTTGCCATTCCGCATAAAGCCGATGCAACTGTAAACAGTATCGTTGAGATTAATAGGAAGTTTTTTCTTCCAAGTAGTGTTGAAAACCAAGCAGTAGAAGGGATTATAACTCCGTTTGCAACAAGATAACTTGTCAGAACCCACGTTGACTCATCTTGGGTTGCGGAAAAACTGCCGGCTATGTTTGGAAGTGCTACATTGGCTATGGATGAGTCCAGTACAACCATAAAAATGGTTATCATTACCGCACCTGCGCTGTACCAAGGGCTTCTGGCCGGTCTCCAGCTCTCCTCTGCTGTCGCTTGATTGCTCATTCGCAAGCCCTTTATCTGATATGTACTTTAGGTACTACCGACATCCCCGGCTCTATACTATATTGTGGATCCAGTTTGTCTTTGAAAATTATTTTTACCGGTACTCTTTGTACTACTTTTACATAACTACCCACAGCATTCTCCGGCGGAAACATGCTCGTTTTTGCTCCCGTACTTGCTTGTATGGATTCGACTATTCCTTTTAATTTTAGTTTCGGATACGCATCAACCTTTATATCTACTTCTTGACCCTCTCTGATATGCTCAAGCTGAGTCTCTTTGTAATTCGCTAAAATCCATCTTTCATCCGGTACTAGCGAAAATAACGGGGAACCGGCGTGTATGTACGCCCCTTCCTCTGCTGAACGGTTGGTTATTTTACCGTCTTCTGTTGCGTATATTTTTGTGTATGATAATTCAAGTTTTGCTTGTTCCATTGCTGCTTTTAGCTTCTTTAAATCTGCATCGGCAACTTTATCTTTTTTTATTGAAAAAACATTTTCCTGCGCACTTGTTAAATTTGCACTGGTTTGTTCATATTTTGAGCGTGCTTTGTCTAATTCTTGTTGAGAGACGGCTCCTTTTTTGTATAATTCTTCGTATCTTTTTAAATCCTGCTCGGCAAGCCGTAAATCTACATCTGCTGCCGTTTGTGTCGCCAGTGCTGCTTTTTGCTTATATAATGCCATTTCATAGGCGGCTTTTGCTTGTTCGTAACGTACTTTGAAATCCTTGTCATCTATTTCCAGCAGCAATGCATCTTTTTTTACGTGTTGGTTATCCTTTATGTGTAATTTTGTTATTATTCCGGATACCTTCGGGCTTACCCGTATTATGTGACCTTCAATAAATGCATCGTCCGTGGTTTCAAATGATGAGAAATAAAACCATACAGAAAACGATAGAACTGCTAGACATATTATTAAGAAAATATAGCGTTTTTTACTTAACACTTTTTTTATCTTTGTTCTTTTTTTTCTTGGCTTTTCTTGTTTTACCGGCTGTGATTCAGGTTGTTTGCTTTCATCGCTCATTTTTCTATCCTTATAAATTCATTTTTTGTGCACTTTTTATATTTGCAAGTTACAAGTGTCGGATAAATTTTCTCTGACTTTTGCCAGAACAGAAAAGCATATATCCATTTCTTCCTGACTTATATCTTTACAGATTTTTTCTTTAAACGATTTTCTGTATGGCATAAGCAAAGCTACTTTATTTTTTCCTTTTTCTGTTATAAAAACTTTCGATATCCTTTTATTTTCAGGGTGTTTTTCCCTTTTTATGTAACCCTTTGTTTCTAATATGTCTACCATTCTCGAGATATTCGGTCGGTCTTTACTCAATAATATTGCAAGTTGTCTTTGGTACAATCCGTCTTGTTGGGAGAGTATAAAGAGTATGCCGAATTGTTCATGGGTTATGTCTGTTATTCCGGCTTCTTTCAAAAGCTTCATTACGCCTACCCTTAAATATGAAGATGTCTTTCCTATCTCATAGCCTATGTTCTTTTCATAGTCGTTGTTATTAATATTGTTTTGCTCGTCTTTTTTCATAACTAAACACTTGGGTAGTTTTTTGTATTTTATATTTTAATTATTGTTATTATACTAACAAAAAAATAATAACACAATATCCCAAACAATTACAAGGTCGTTTATATGCAAAGGTTAGTTCATGTAATAATATTTTTTGTATTTATAGGTTTTCAATTCCTAAATTTTGCTTTTGCAACTACCAAATCCGGTGTTGTTGGGGTTAGTGATTACCGTTTTGATTTTATAAATATTGATTGGTGGAAGAATTTCAATGATCCGTATTTGCAAGAGTATATTCTCAAAACCATAGAAAATAACAAGGATGTAAGAATTGCGTCTTTAAAATCCCGTCAGGCATATCAAAATGTAAAATCTTCTATGGCGAACGAGCTTCCACAGCTGAGTTTGCTGCCTGATTATGCACGAATTAGAACGCCCGGGTTTGATTTTAATGGGGTAACTTTGGATGCTACAAGTACTAATATATTTGCGGTTCCTATGTTTGCAAGTTATGAGGCAGATATTTTTCTTAAAAATCACGATCGTACAAAATCTGCTAAAAAACAGTACGAAGCTACTCTGTTTGAAGAAAAAGCCGTATATATTTCTACAGTTAGTGCCACTGCAACAACTTATTTTAATATACTTAAACTAGATAGTTTAATTGAGCTTCAACAAAAAATTGTCAGTTTACGCAAGGAGATTTTTTTGTTGACTCAAGAAAGAAATGCAGCCGGTTTGGCTTCTGCTTTTGATACTACTCTTTCTGACAAACAGTATACCTTGGCTGTTATTGAATTAAATGAATTATTGAAACAACGTTCGATTATGATAAATCAATTGGGCTATTTAATTGCCGAGCCGGACTTTGTATGTGATAATTTGCCAAGACTTAAGCTGGAACAGATAGAGTATATCGGACGAATCCCCAGGAGTATCAAGTCTGAGGTTTTGATTTACCGTCCTGATTTGATGAAGGCTGAGGCGGAGCTTGAAAAGGCGCGAATCGATGTTCGTATTGCCCGAAAAGAGTTTTTGCCCAGTGTTCCTATTATTGGTGTCGTTGGCTACAATTCACTTAATTTAAGTAAATTGTTTGATTGGGACAGCTTTTTGGCTCTAATTGGTGTGGGATTGATTCAGAATATTTATACCGGTGGCAGAAAGACTGCTTTTTTAAAATCTAAAAAATTTAAGTATCAAGAAATGTTTGAAAATTACAAAAAAGTCGATCTGTTGGCTATTCAAGAAGTTAATGATGCTCTTTGTAAGGTGAAATATGATTCCCAAAAGGATGCTGAAAATATTCGTAAGTTTAATTTGGAGTCTTCAAATTTTGCTCTTATTAATGAAAAATATAAATATGGGATTATTTCTTATTTTGATATGATACAATTTCGTGAAAATTTACTCACTATTAAAAAAGACTTATGCAACAGCAGAGCTCAGCTCTTAGTCGATTATATTGGGATTTACAAGGCTACTGCCGGTGCTTTATAACTAAATGTTACGAAATCTTAATGAAATTTATTCCCTATAATTGCCAGCTGTAGAAGTCTTTTTGCCATTTTTGAATTTTTAGTTGGAATTTTTTTGGCAATTTTCATTTTCAAAATTTGTTTATAAATGCATAGAGGAATTTACACATTACACGAGAATAGAAAGGGATTTGTTATGACACAAGGTATTACTTCTTCAACAAGCGTAGGACAAAATTATTACGTAAGAAACGGACAAAAATATACTGTTCCTGACGGTGTTGATCCTAAGAAAGCTTTAATCTTCCAAATTATGCAAGAAGCTGAAGGTGAATCTAAAGGTAAAGTTCGTGACTATACAATAGATCAACTTAAAGATGCAGGGCTTTGGTCCGGTGCGGAAAACAAAGAAACCAGAAAGTTCTTTGGTAAGAAATTTACAAACTTTTTAGGTAGATTTATCGGTAAAGAAGCTGATGTATACGCTACTGCAAGAGCAGTTGCTATTGACAATAAAATGGAAAGTGTTTCTGAGTCCGGTGAACTTGCTAAAACCAGAGGTAAGGCTAAACTCGAAGAAAAATTAAGACAAGCTGGCTATACGGATGCTAATGGCAATATTGATATAGAAGCATTACAAACTATGTATGATGAAATAGCCGGTGCTGATAAGGAAATTACATACAGTTCAAAAGCTGCAGAGCTAAAACATTTGCAATCTGCATTGAATAATAACGGTAACGACGTAGAATTTGATTTAAAAGAAGTTAAAAGATTGATCAAGGCAGTAGGTGGTCATAAGGAAGCTGCTATTGACCCTTATAAATTAGCCACTGCTACTGCTGCCGGTGCTGCACTTGGCTCTGGAATAGGATTGGCAATGCCTATTAACCAAAATGTTAATGTTGAGGGTATTGGCAATGTAAGCAATAAAACCACAATGTTCCCAGCTGGTGCTGTTACAGGTGCTGCTCTCGGATTGGGGTCAAGTATCTACAACCAAGTATCCAGAAATGAAAAACCAATTGCGGTTGAGTTGACAGATGACAACGTTAAGACATTGGATGATGCCAGAAAACACTTTGAAACGGTTTGTACATCACGTAACATTTTCGGTAAGCTTAAAACCAATCAAAAAGAAGCTGATTTGATGACAAATATTGCAGCATACTTTGTTGACCCTGAAACAGGTGAAATTGATAAGGCAGCTTTCAATAATGCCATCAGAGCCAGAGCCGGCGAACAAAGCGTTTTGAACAAAAAAGAAGCTTGGAACTTGTTAAGTGAACTCAGTTCAGGTAAATATTCAGCAGTTGACTTTAAAGAGGCAGATTGCCCTGAAACCCAAATTATAGTTAAAGAAACATATGTTATAGATGAACCTGAAATTGAATTATATGAGCCAATAACTCAAAAACCAGAAAAAGATAAGGTAGTTAATACGGATTGTCCTGAAACTGTTATAGTTCAAGCCGGTGAATCTCCAGCATCAATCGCTAAAAGATATGGTGTTGATGAAAAAGAATTAAGAGCATTAAACGCTGATAAACTCCATAGATTTACTAAAAACTGTGGTGAAGATGCCGGAACAGGTTTCTTGGTTGACGAAGAAATTAAACTCCCTCAATCAAATGATTGTGAGGCAGCAGCCAAGGAAGCAGCTAAAAACATAAAAGGTGAACAAAATATTCAAAATTATGTAAGAAAAATTACTCCCTACATTGAAAATGGTTCACTTTGTGAAGATGACAAAGCTGTTAGAGCTGATTTGTTCAGAAGCATCAAAGAAAAAGCTGCCAAGTAAGGCAATTAATAAGTTAACAAATAAAAAAGGCTTTAAGTTTAAACTTAAAGCCTTTTTTTATTTAAGTAGGAATTATGATCTCCAGTAGTAGGTGCTGTCATCATATTTTCTTGCATTTTCTGCGTTTGCCATTTTTGAGTATGCAAGGTAGTTTTTAAGGAATTCACCTGCTTTTGTGCTTGATTTCATAGCTGTTGAGCCTTGTGCTTTTATTGCAGATTCCACTTCTTGAATGGCCGTCTTCAAGTCTTCTAAATCGCTTGAAGTTGCTTGATGGTTGTTTGCTAATTGTGAAAGTATTTGACCAAGAAGTTCTTCCATCCTTGTTGTGTTAACACTGCCACCTCCTATACCGGAGTTTCCTGCAACTTTTTCAAGTAAGCTGATTGCTGTTTGGATTAACTCGTTTGTAGTTGTCAGGTTGGTTTTGTTTGCTTCGAGAGCCTGATTCAATGTTTCATTAGTTACAAAATCACCAGCCTTTATGTTCAAGTCATTCAACAAGGATTCGATGTTACTCAATGTTCCGTTACCGGCTTGAACTGCTGCAAGAAGTTCTTCGTATGAGGTGTTTCCGCCTTGGTTTTCTACTAATTGTGCTAAGTAGTCAACTGCTTTTGAAAGGTATGTATCTTGTTTGTCAAGATATGTGTCAAGTTTTGTTGAGTAGTTTTTGATGTCATCCAAGTCTGCATTTGTTTTCTTGAGTTCGCTAAGAATTTGTTCTGCATATGAAGATACTGCATTTTGGGTTGTCGTCAACAAGTCGATTTGTGTATCCATCTTAGAGATGATTTGGTCTAACTTGTCATTAATGTTGCCTGTATCTTCTGCAATTTCTTGTGCTTTTGCAATCAGGTCTTTCAGTAATGTGTCTATATTGCTGTTTCCGCTTACTACAGCTTCATACAATTGAGACAAAAGCTGATTTACTGTGCTCATATCGCCTGTACCAATACCGCCGCCGGCAATTTGTTCCAGTAAGCTGATTGCTGTTTGGATCAACTCATTTGTTGTAGAAAGGTCTGTTTTGTAGCCTTTCAATGCTTCTTGAAGCTGATCGATTGTGAATTGTTTATTGTTAATCTCGTCGAGCAATCCGAGTTTTTCCAGCATTTCTTTTAGGATTGGTTCATAATCTTTTTGTCCGTTTGCTTCCATTTTTTCGATTAAATCACCGATAGAAACGTTGGTTTGTCCTATTTCTGATTTGATTTCTGCTAATGCTTTGATTGCTGCGTCAGCTGCTTCTGATATCTTTTGCAAGTATTCGTTGCTTATATCGCCATTTGTTTTGATTGCGTCAAGTTTGGAGTTGATGTCGCCGATTCCGTTGAATAAGTTGTCCATATTGGCGAACAATTTTTCCCAGTTTGCTTGATTGCCTTCTACATATTGGTTGAAGTTTTCTGAATCTTGTTGCATTTGAGCATAAATTTGGTCAAGTTTATCGTTTATGCCGCCTAGTTGGTTGATAATTTCTTGCAAGAGTTCTGATTCGGAAAGTCCACCGTTTTCATATTTTTCATAAAGCTCTTGGACTTTTTCAAGAATATCGCTGCTTATGTTGTTCGATGTTCCAATAAGTGCTATAACTTGGTTCATCAATTCTTCCATTGACAAGCCGCCTTGTTCGTATTTTGAAATCATTTCTTCAATTTTTTCGGCAAGTAGTTTATTGGATTCTTGGTTATTTTTATCCATGTTTTCAATTACTTCTTTCAATTCATCCAATTTGCCCAATGTTGTATTGATTGATTGTAATTCTTTAAGGATTTTATCTAACATAACTTCTGAAGTCATGTTGCCCTTTTGAACTTCTGCGTTGAGTTCTGTTATTAAATCAATGATCTCTTGATATCTTGCATCGGATCTGTCTAATGCTGCTAAAATTGCGTTTCCAAGTTCTTGGTTTTGCATATTTCCGCTTTGTACTTCGTTTCTTATTTTTTGTAATTCTGCCAGTAATGCATCGTTGTTTGTTCCGATGAGAGTTATCAATTTATCTAATTTTTCGAGGATTGGGGACATATCAATATCAACATTTTGTTCTACGCAACTTTGAAGAGCTGCCATTAAAACTGCTGTGGGGATTACTACTGTTGTTGCTGCGGGAGCTGCTGTTGGGGCTGCCATTTGTGCTGCTGTTGCGCCACCTAAGAATGTTTTGCGAGCTGCTGCTTTTGTTCTTTCCCATAATGAGTGTCTGGGGATATCGTATGTTTTATCTTTGCTTTCTAATTCTGTTGATGAATGATTCTTTTTGTCTTTTTTTGAGAATTTGGGGTTGTGTTTATCGAATTGAACTAAAACACCTTCATTTAAGTTAGTTTTCATTGACTTTCCTACTCCTTGTCTAATATGATTTTGGGGACTGTACAATCTTAAAGTGTCCTGAAAATAAAAATTGCCATATTTATTACAAATATTAAGAAATGTAAACCGGATATCCTTTCGGAAGCCTATTATTGCAGTGTTTCGGCGGTTTCAAACTTTGCGTTTTTATATTATAATGAAAAAAATAAGTGGAGATAAAATATATGAATTTTGAAAAAGGTGTTTTATTTGACCCCGGATATTCTAAGTTTGCAATTTCTTTCTCTCAAAATGCTTTGTCTGCGGAAGAAATTATGTCGCAAATAAAAGCTTTTCATCAAAAAAGGTTTCAGTATAAAATGTTTCTGCCAAAACTCATAAACATTATGCACAATAGTGTTTCTTTTTATTTGGGTTGTCTTTTATGGGCGGATTATCTGGTATGTAAGTTCGTAGATGAGCCCAAAAATATTCTCAATAATCCTTATGCCGGTAAAATTATTGATGAAAAAGAGCTTTTTTATGAGGTTGATTTTATTCTAAGTTATTTCGATAAAATAAGAAAAGATTCTCAGTATTATTTTGGTAAACCGCATAATCTTCCTGATGAGTGGTATCAGATTTTGCTAATTTACAAAAAATTTCTTGAATTGAATGCCGGTTTTTCAAATGTCCTGTCTACGAAAGATATAAAATTGCCGGATGAATTGAAAAAGATACCCGAAAATGATTCGGACAGGGTACTTTTACAGATTGAATCCGTTCTGGCTTCAGGCAAACTTGAGGATTTGTTTGTTGTTAAGGATTTTTGTCTTTAAGCCTTTGTTTTATTGTCTCTATACTTGAAATGAATCGCTCAATTCTTTTCTGATTTCTTCGACAGAAACATGTTTTACGTGTGAGTTTTCGTCTTTTAAGAGATAAACTTCTTTTATTCCGGATTGCACGATAAAGCGTTTGCACAGTATGCAAATAAATTCATGCCCGTATATGTACATAGTTGCACCTTTACAGCGGTCTTGACCTGCTTGGATTATAGCATTTTGTTCTGCGTGGATGCTTCTGCAAGTTTCATACATAGTGCCTGAGGGGATGTTGTTTTCGATTCTGTAGCATTTGCCTAATTCGTAGCAGGATACTACTTTTGAAGGAGTGCCGTTGTAGCCTGTAGCTTTTATTTTTTTGTCTTCGCCTACTATTACGGCGCCTACTTTCGCTCTAAAACAATTAGAACGGGTTGCGCAAGTCTTTGCTATTTCTAAAAAATATTCATTCCACGGTTTAATCATAATCTTTTCTTCCTTTTTCCTATTCAAGTCCTTGTAAAATGCTTCCAAAATCAATATTCAGACTCTTGCCCATTTCGATTACCTGTCGGCTGAGTTCTTCTTGTGAAATTTCCTGAGGCTGTTGATTTTGTGGTTGACGGTTAGTTTGTATATTGTTACTTACGGATGATCTTGCAGGTTGCGGGTGTGTATTCAGCTGTATGTTCTGCCTGTTCATGCTGTCTGTTACTAATTTTACCATTCTGTCAAGTTCTTCTGTTGAAATGTTGCTAAGGCTTGCAGATTGCGTTGTCCCGCAGTTGCAGAAAGAATTTGTTCCATCTTCTGCGATCCAGCCTATAACCTCACCTTTCGTATTTTTGAATACTAATGTTCCGTTAACTATTATTCCTTTTTGTTCTTTTTTAGAACCGAGTTTTATGTCTCTGTTATTCTTCGGGTATATAAAACCGTTAGTATTATTGTTGAATAGTGTCCATAATTTGGCATTTTGGTTGTTTCTTGCCTTTTTTGTGATTATTGGTGCTGATGCTACCGCAATTATGGATACAATTAATAATGTGATTAGTGCTTCTGCCAATGAGAAACCCTGACGCTGTTTCATAGTATTGTCCTTTTTCATAATTGTATGCATTTTCTCTATATATTACAACACTTGTTTAAAATTGTGAAAAACAGCTGTTTGAATGAAAAAAAAGACTTGCCATTATTTGTGATTTAAATATAATAAGAATGTACATTTAAAAGAAGGGGTTTACGACCATGAACAAAGAAGAATTAGTACAAGAAGTTGCTAAACAAGCAAAAGTTACTCAAAAAGAAGCATCTGACGTTATCAACGCTTGGATGGAAACTGTTGAAAAAACAGTTGCTAAAGGACAAAAAGTTACTTTGGTCGGCTTTGGTACTTTTGAATCCAGAAAGAGAGCTGCCAGAACAGGACGCAATCCTCAAACTGGTAAAGAAATCAAAATTGCTGCTAAAACTGTACCTGCTTTCTCTGCCGGTAAGAAATTTAAAGATGCAGTTAACAACAGCAAAGTTGGTTCTAAAAAGTAGTAACTTTTTACTGATTAGAATTTATAAAAGCTGCCGGTTATCCGGCAGCTTTTTTTATTCGATAGAAAACTGATTATTAGTATTTTAAACTCTGTATTCCATAATGTAATCATCCATGACGAAGCCGTTGCCAATGTCTGTTACGGTGCTGTCTATAGTAGATAATCCCCATTTTTTATAGGCTGCAATAGTGGATTCATTGTATTTGTTTACTGTAAGTACAATTCTGTTCAGACCTAATCTTTGGGTAGTTTTTATTAGAAACTGTAATGCTGCTTTACCAAGTCCTGAATTTCTGTATTCTTTTTTTACATAAAGTTTGGACAGAAAAACGTACTCTTTTTCAATCTTAAATCCGATGTAACCGCATATCAAACCGTCTTTTTCTATGAAATAGTAGTTATATCCTTCTGCAATTTGTGATTTTACGACTTCGTAGGATTGAAATTTTTTGACCATGTAGTCAATTTGTTCCGGGCTGAGAAGGAATGGAAAATATTCATGCCAGATTTCGTTTGCCATCTTAGCAAAAATTTTTAATTTTTCATTTGTATCTATTTTATTGAACGATATCATTACTCGATTTTACTATAAAAGTTAAATTATATAAAGTTTGTTATTAATTAGTATTAATGGCAGAGAGTTTTGTATACTTCATTTATTCAGTAAAGTAAGCAGTTTTGAGTTGTCGTATGTTGTCAATATGAATTTGTGATTATATAATTTAAGGAATGTTTAAGAAGTTTGCGATTTTAATTTTATTTTTATTTTTATTTTTCGGGTCTGTCTTTGCGCTAGCTGATTCAAAATATAGTTTTGACGGTTTTATTTCG
>CASEVT010000036.1 GCA_949291445.1 uncultured bacterium
CCTTGAAGATTCGATAAAAATGCTAGACTTTGCAACACAAAACGGTATAAATAATATTGATACCGCTTATGCCTATGGCTGCGCAGAAGATGTCGTGGGTGAATTTATAAAGAGAAAAACCATTAGCCGAGACAAACTTTTTATTATTTCCAAATTCAAACCAAACGAACTCGATGCACATAAAGTTGAAGATTATAAAAATATCATTGAAGAAAATTTGGAAAAATCCCTAAAAAGACTAAATACCGACTATCTTGACAGTTATATCTTACATAGTTCCAGATATGCTTTTAACGATGAAATATTAAAAAGCCTATACGAAGTTAAAAAACAAGGAAAAATAAGACACTGTGGTGTATCGGTATATTATCCTGACGAAGCAGTCGCTTGTATTAATTCAAATTACATAGACTTTATCCAATTACCCTTCAGTATTTTTGACCAGAGAATGCAAAAAGAAGGTATTTTCAAACTGGCAGAAGAAAAACAAAATACTCAAATCCACTCCAGAAGTGCTTTTATCCAAGGATTAATTTTAATGGATGAAGACAAAGTGCCGGAATTTTTGTCAGATGCAAAACCTATTATCAAAAAAATTGATAAACTCTGCAAACAATTTAATATTTCAAGAATTGAACTAGCAATGCTTTTTGTAAAACAATTTAACGCAATATCTCATCTTGTATTTGGAGTAGACAACATAGAGCAACTTAGAGAAAATATTGAAATCTTTGAGCACGATTTTTCAAAAGATACAATTTGCCAAATTGCAAAAGAGTTTGAAAATATAGATGCAAATATAGTAATGCCGAGCTTATGGGTGAAAAAATGAAAAAAACAGAACAAGACTTAATTTTTAGCAATAGCGAATCAGATAATTGGTTTAAAAGAAATAAAGAATGTATAATTTCAAAAAAGGCTGACGAGGATTATTGTTTTAATGCAATTAAGACCCTGCCAAGGCTTGAAGAAATTCAATCGGTGCTAGAGCTCGGTTCGTCAAACGGATATAGGTTAAATTTCTTAAAGCAAATTTTACCTAACTGCAAAAGATTTGTTGGGGTGGATTTATCACAGGAAGCAGTAAGGGATGGCAGAGAAAGATACAAACTTGACATGCAAGTTAACTCAATAACGGGTTATAAAGCCAAAGAAAAATTTGACATGGTTATCGTGAATTTTGTTCTGCATTGGGTGGATAGATCAAACATTTTTTCAGCCATAGCAAACATAGATGATTGTTTAACTAACGAAAAAGATTCCTTTTTGGTACTGGGAGATTTTTTACCTGATATACCATACAAAAAACGGTATCACCACAGGCAAGATTTTAATTTATATACCTATAAGTGTTGTTACAAAAATGTCTTTTTATCCCTAAACACATATAAAACAATTTTGGAAAAAACATATAATTGTGATGACCACAATGACTATGGAAATAACTACAACAATTGCTCAGTATCAATATTAAAAAAAAGCTTAGATCAGTACTATATAGAATTATGAGGCCTACAAATGAATAATGGAAAGTGTAAAGAACTACAAAAAGAAGCGGTAGAATTAATTCCGGGAATGACTCAACTTCTGTCAAAAAGACCCGATAGATTCTCAAGAGGAATTTGGCCGACGTATTTCGCTGAAGCAAAAGGCATAGAAGTTACAGATTTAGACGGCAATAAATATCTTGATTTCTCAATAGGCGGAATAGGAGCAACGGTTCTAGGGTACGCCGATGAAGAGGTTAACAAAGCTGTAATCGATGTTATAAATAAAGGCTCAGCAACAACTCTTAATCCACCAGAAGAAGTTGCACTTGCAAAAAAACTTATTGAACTTCACCCGTGGGCGCAAATGGCACGTTTTGCCCGTTCAGGTGGTGAAGCAATGGCTGTTGCAGTAAGAATTGCGCGTGTAGCAACAAAAAAAGATAAAATAGTTTTTTGTGGTTACCACGGTTGGATGGACTGGTATTTGGCGGCCAATATCGGTAAAAAGGAAGCGTTAGATGAACATTGGATAAAAGGATTAAACCCTAATGGTGTTCCCAGAGGATTGAAAGATACTGCTATTCCTTTTTTATACAACAATATTGAAGATTTCAATAATGCTATTGAAAAAGCGGGCGATGACTTAGCAGCTATTGTCATGGAGCCAATCAGAAACTTTGAGCCAACAAAAGAATTTATCGAAGCAGTACACAACATGGCTAAAAAGAAAAATATTCCTTTAATTATAGATGAAATTTCTGCAGGCTTTAGAATTTGCAATGGTGGAGCACACTTAAAATTAGGTTTTAAGCCCGATATAGCAGTATTTTCAAAAGCCCTTGGCAACGGCTTCCCAATTTCTGCCGTAATAGGCAAGAAATGGGTAATGCAATCTGCTCAAGAGGCATTTATTACAAGTACAAACTGGACAGAAAGAGTTGGGAACGCTGCAGCACTTGCTATGATTGACAAGTTTGTAAAAAATGACGTTTCAAAACATCTTGTCGACATTGCGGACATGGTGTGGCAAGGTTGGGAGAGACTTGCACTGAAGCACGGACTTAAAATACATATTGGTGGCTTTAAACCAATGATACATTTTAGTTTTGAGCAAAATCATTCAACAAACATAACCTATTTTACCCAAGAAATGCTCAAAAAAGGATTTTTGGCGAGTGGCGGTTTTTATTCTATGTATGCTCACAAAAAAGAGCATGTTGAAAAATACCTAAACGCAGTAGATCAGGTATTTGCAGAACTTTCAAAACTCACAAAAAATAATAAAGTGAGTGAAAAACTTGAAGGGCAAGTGGCACAAGAGGGTTTTGGGAGAATTAATTAATGAAAACAATCGCAATAATAACAGCAAGAGGGGGTTCAAAAAGAATCCCCCAAAAGAATATTAAAGACTTTATGGGGAAACCAATGCTTTTTTATGCAATTGAAGCAGCTAAAGGTGCAAACATATTTGACGAAATTATGGTTTCAACAGACAGTAAAGAAATTGCGCAGATTGCAAAAGAATACGGAGCAGCTGTTCCTTTTATGCGTTCTAAAAAAACCGCTGATGATTTTGCAACCACATTCGATGTTATAGACGAAGTTATATGTAAATACAAGGAAATGGGTATTTCATTTGATACACTATGTTGCATATACCCTTGTGTTCCATTTTTACAAAGTGAAACATTAAAACTTGCTTATAAAAAAATGGAAGAATTTGACTCTGTTATACCTGTTTGCAAATATCCGGTACCAATAGAATGGGCAATGAAAATAGAAAACGGAATTCTTGTGCCAAATGATAGAAATGCTCAAAATATACGCTCACAAGATATAGAGCCGAAATATTTTGATGCAGGAATGTTTTATTTTTGCAAGGTTGAAAAAATATATGAGAATAATTCGTTAGTATCAAACAAGACTTATGGGCACATAATTGACGAAAACCAATGCCAAGATATAGATACAATAGAAGACTGGCAAATGGCAGAATTAAAATACAGGATGGTACATAATGCTTAAACTCGGTTTAAAGCTATGGTCAATAAATACTGATTATTACTTGCAAGAAGCCAAAATATTATTTAGTAAAGGTGTATATGATTATATAGAATTATATGTTGTACCTGACAGTACAGCGCAAATAACTAAATGGGCAAGTCTGGATATACCATACATGTTGCATGCACCACATTTTGCCCACGGAGTTAATCTGGCAAACAGTGAAAAGTTAGAGTACAACAAAAAAATATACAAGGAAGTTGAGCTTTTTCGAACAGAATTAAATGCCCAGTACACAGTAATTCACGGCGGAATAGAAGGAAGCGTTGACGAAACAATAAAGCAGTTAAAACTTATCAACCCCAAAAATTTTCTTATAGAAAATAAACCCAAAGGAGCACTATTCGATGAAAATTTAACTTGTCGAGGATATAACGCTGAAGAAATAGAGAAAATCATCAAAGAGACATCTTGCGGTTTTTGTCTTGATGTAAGTCATTGTATCTGTTCTGCAAACTCACAAGGTTTCAACCCGTATGAATACCTTGCTGCGTTCAACAAACTAAATCCGAATCTGTATCATCTTTCAAATGGTTACATTAGCTCCAAAACTGATAAGCACCTGCATTTTAAGGATGGAGATTATGATATCACACGCATACTCAATATATTATCGAAAAATGTACCCATCTCAATTGAAACAAATAAAGATAGCAGAGAAAATTTAGACGACTTTGAAGGGGATATAAAGTGGTTAAAGAAAATGCTATAAGCCTTAGTAATTTTGAACTGTATGATGCACAAAAAACTTTTTTATGGTTGCACGACAATGTATTAAGAGAGCTTTTTGCAATGCAAGATAAACCAGACTGGGAGACACATCTTAACTACTTTAAAAAAACTCTAAATGACTCCACACAAAGTGTTTATAAAATTAATTACAACGATAAGCACATCGGAAACTGCGGTTTTAAGTACATAACAAAGCTTACCGGAGAGCTTTGGATATATATAGGTGAGCAAAACCACCGTGGTAAAGGTTTAGGACTTTTAGCCTGCAAAAAACTGGTTGAGATTGGCTTTAGCAAGTTTAATTTTGAAAGAATTTTTCTACACGTTTTGAAGAAAAATATCCCCGCCATAAAAATGTATAAAAAATTAAATTTTCAAGAAACCTTTGAATCTGAATTTGACAAATTAATATGGAAAGAGAGAATAAAAGATAATATAAAAATGGAATTACTAAATATGGAGTATAAAAATGCAATATAAACATTATTTTATAGTAGCAGGAAGCACGCTACAGTATAATTTTGTGCAAGAAGTCAAAAAAGCAGGGTTTATAGTCCATGTTTTTGACTATGATCCCAATTGCAAATGCGCAAAAATCGCAGACTTCTTTCATTGCATTAGTATTGATGAAAAAGAAGAAATCTTAAAAATAGCAAACATATACAAACCGGTTGCAATACAGACAGTAGCGTGCGAAGTCGGTAATATAAGTGCTTGCTGGGTAGGTGAAAAGTTAGGATTAAACAATAATTCCTACGAAACGGCTTTAAACACAACCGATAAATCCAAAATGAAAGATATTTTTACAGAACACAACATAGCAAACGCAAAATACAAAAAATTCAATAAAGGTGAAATGATAGACGTTAGTAATATCAATTTTCCTGTTGTAGTTAAACCGTCAGATCGTTCTGCCGGAAGGGGAGTAACACTTGTAAAAAATGAATTGGAGCTTAAGCAAGCTGTTGAGATGGCGTATAAAGAGTCCTACAGTAAAACTATTCTGATTGAAGAAGTTATGATTGGAGCACAATACAGCATCGAAACAATTACAAGCAACGGCAAACATCAGATAGTCGCTTTTACAGAAGAATATCTGGATGGTACAGAAAATTTCATAGAAAATCAACAAATGATACCGGCAAGACTTAAGCCACAGGAAGCAGAAAAACTAGAGACATTCATATACAAGATATTAAATGCCTTCCAAATAAAATTTGGCTGTTGTCATATAGAAGTAAAAAATACAGAACAAGGGTTTAAAATAATTGAAATAGCATCAAGAATGGGGGGTTGGCGAGATGTACTTGTAAAATATGCTCTAGGCATCAATTATAACAAGCTATTATTAGACGCATCCTTAGGGCTTACTCCGCAAGTTGAACACCAATCGAGCAATTATGCACTTGTTAAAATGATATTCACTAAAAAAGAATATGATTTTTATGTTAAATTAAAACAAGAGTGTCCGGAAAAAATTGTGCATGACGAAGTAACGCAATATAATGACGAACAAACAAAATGCTTGGCAGACGCAAAGGGCTTCTATTACATAAGCATCCCCCAAAGTGAAAACATAGACTACTATATAAAGGGTTCCATCTAATGAATCAAGATAAGACATATATAATAGCGGAAATGTCAGCTAACCATTGCGGATCGTTGGATAATGCTATTAAAATTGTAAAAGAAGCAAAAGCCGCAGGAGCGAATGCAGTAAAAATACAGACCTATAGTGCCGATACAATAACTATAAATTGTCGCAATGATATGTTTATGGCACCGGAAACTTCGCCCTGGAAAGGTATGAATTCTTATGACCTATACAAAATGGCACAAACTCCCTGGGAATGGTATGAAACGTTAAAGCAAGTTGCAAAAGAGGTTGGAGTTGATTTTTTTTCAACACCATTTGATAGATCTGCAGTAGATTTTCTTGAAGAACATAATTGTCCTACCTACAAAATCGCCTCTTTTGAAGCTGTTGATACACCCTTTATAAAATATTGTGCATCAAAAATGAAACCGATGATTATTTCAACAGGAATTTGCACGGAAGAAGAAATTCAAGAAGCAATTAACGCTTGTTATAGTGTCGGAAATTACAACGTTTCAATTTTGAAATGTACGTCGTCATATCCTGCAAAACTCAACACAATGAATTTGTTAACAATAAAAGATATGAAAGAGAAATTCAAAGTAAATGTTGGCATCTCAGATCACACGATTGAACCGGAAACACCGATTGTTGCGGTTGCTCTTGGCGCAAAAATTATAGAAAAACATTTTACTCTGGATAGAAATCTGGGAGGCGCAGACTGCGCATTTTCACTAAATCCTAAAGAGTTTTCTCAAATGGTTGAATCAGTAAGAAAAACTGAAGATCTAACTGGCGAAATCAGCTATGATTACAACAAAAATTCAAGAAAACATGCCCGTTCGCTGTTTGTTGTGAAAGATATAAAAAAGGGCGAAAAATTTACAGAAGAGAATATAAGATCAATCAGACCAAGCAATGGATTACATCCAAAATATTATGAAAACATACTCGGCAAAACAGCAGCCAAGGATATCCCATTCGGAACTCCGCTTCAATTTGAATTAATTGAAGATTATATGCTCTAACACCGCCTTAGCCGATTTTATTTTACTACCTCATAAGAGTGCTCATTTTGTATCTGCTTCTGACAAGCTTAATGAGTACTCTAAAGTTGTTGCATTTAAATTTGTTACTTAAAACTGTATTTATAACAACGCTATCCAAAACTAATTCTTATGGATAGCTGTTATACCTTGATTTCTAGCTACATTGTGTAGAATATGTTCGACTGATAATTTGTAGAGCATATTCTACAATAACTAAATGTCATTAAAAAGAATACAAAACACAATAGGTAAAAGACTAAAAGAATTACGTACATCCAAAAATCTCAGTCAGGAACAAGTAGCTTTTGAAATTAAAATGTCACGGGATCATTTATCTAACATAGAAAATGGCAAATACCCCGTAAATATTAAAACATTGTACAAATTATCTTGTTTTTATGAGGTCGATATAGAGTATTTCTTTTTGGGATTAAAGAGGTAATTGAAACTTATTTTTTGCGGGTAGTTAGAAAATTTACCCGATATAAGTGATGAGAATTAGAGGTAATATATGCTTGTTTATAAAATTAAAAAAGTCTATTATAAATTAATGAGTAAAATACATCAAAAAAAATACTTACCAAAATACTATAAAAATAAAGAACGACTTAAAGACCTGAAAGTCTATAAAAAAGAAAAAGAAATCTTTATAAATACGCCCTACACAGATATAGAAAAGTTGTCAGAATCATATAGACATCTTTTGTCAGTGTTTTATTATGATCAGAACAAATATTATCAGGATGAATTTATATTAAAGAATTATGCACAAATAGCACCATTTAAAACTTTAAATGCAACTATCGAACATGGTCCATATCTGGGAGACGATTATGCATGGGAAAACGATATTAACAACGAGGCGAAAGCTATTATTACCTTCTCAAAATACAGAGAAGAAGTGCTAAAAAGACATACCGGCAAAGATATTATACCAATCGGTCCATATATACACTATGCACAATCTTATTTAAGTGAAGAAGAAAAGAAAAAAGAGAAAAAACGGTTAGGAAAGAACTTATTAGTTTTCCCGACACACTGCACCCATTGGAATATTCCGGAATTTGATACGAGGTATTTTATTTCAGAAATAGAGAAACTAAAAAAAGATTTTGACAGCGTAAGAGTGTGCATGTACTGGAAAGATATAGAGAAGAAAATGCACCTGCCATATATTAACGCAGGATATGAATGTGTAACAGCCGGATTCATGTTCTCATCATTTTTCTTTAGCAGATTAAAAAATATCATAGAACTTTCAGACTTAACCGTCGGAAATTCTATTGGGACAAATGTAGGGTACAGTATATTCTTTAACAAACCATACTATCATATAAATATGCCCGTAAAACAAACTTACGACCCTAAAATATCGACCATAGATGAAGAACAAAGGCAGATGATATTGAGATCTTGCAACACGGGACTAAATAATATAAAAAAATTAGAAGATTTATTCAGTAGTTATACAGATAAAATCACAGAAGAACAGAGAGAAAAGATTGATTATTACTGGGGTACATCACTTGTAAAAACGCCTGAGGAATTAGCAGAAATACTGGATAAATACCTGTTTTAGAGCAAAATTTGAGTACCGACAAGAAGCCTATGCGAATCGGTTTTTGAGTCATTTTGACAATAAATATAATTAAAAATAAGCTTCAAAGCCTGCCCCTTAAGGTAATAATTTGTCCCAAGAGTATACTCACGCATTTTGTTATTGTTAATAGTCCTATCCGGATCAAACTCATCATATCTGGCAAGCAATTCAAGCTTTTTAGTCAAATGATACCCGACAGTAACAAACAACCCCTCAGACCTTTTATCAGAAAGTCCGGAACCTCCGTTAGAGCCATTGGCATGAGCATATTCAAATTTAGTCCAAAACTTTTTATAATCATAACCGGCATAAGCACTTGAGACCATATAGCTCGTATCGTGTTTATCACCGGAAGAGATACCACCGCCGGCAACAAGTTTGCCGAATCTGCCGTCAGTCTTGCCAAGAGGTTTAACATTCATCCAAGCATCAAACTCATGTCCTGGAAAAAAAGAAGTAAAATTAGTAGAAGAGCTATAAACTCCCACATCATAGTCCATAAGCGAATAATCCCCACGTACTCTAACCCCGAATTTACGAATATTTGCCAAATTTCGAGAAATTTGAGAACGATTAATAAAAGCGAGAGTATAAGGAGACTGAGCACCCTCTATCCCGACGCCCGGGCGAGAATTACCGACTAACACACTCGTATGCGCGAGTCTGTGAGATTCAATATACAAATCCTGAAAAAAAGGTTCCATAAACGGCAAATGGCTATGACGGTGAGTCGGATCAAGCATTATTCTGAAATTCTCCTTGCCGCCCTTAAACTGTCCGTCAATCAATATATTTATTAATCCGACATCAAACTTTGAATCAGTATCCCCACGCTCAGGAATGGTCGTTGAAAAATTCATTTGATAAGCAGACCAAATATGAAGATTATCAAGCACTCCCTTTTCAAAATGAAAAGTTAGCTGATCCTTCAATAAAGGTGTGGCAACGTCCGTACGCTCAATTTCAAGATTATAAACATTCTTAGCAGTTTCAGACAGAGCAGTGAATAAAGAAAACTTTGGATTAGTATTATTCAATTGAGCATTTTCAGTGATTGAACTGCGAAAAACTTTATCGCTTAGCGATGCACTTTCATTTATGGCAATACTTTTGTCAGACTCTGAAATTGCAACACAATCCAGACGGGAATCCTCATCAAGGCTATTTTGAAGGACTTTATCAACAAAATCCGAAGTATCGCTCAATTGAAGCTTAATTTCATCTTGAGCAAATACCGTAGAACCGGACAGAAAAATTGTAATTAAAATTGAAACAAAAAAAATCTTTTTCACTGTACCATCATACTTCTATAAAATACAAAAAGCTAACAACTTCAAATCAAAATTAAAGGGCGGTATTAATAAATACCGCCACCCAATTTTAATTATTATCCTTAGTCAAAAGCTCATCGTCCTGAATATCTTTTTTATGGTCATCACGCAAATAAGCCGTCCAGAAAAGCAGAACAACAAAAACAATTGCACCAACCATATTACCCAAAGTAACAGGAATAAGATTGCTCAAAAAGAGTGATTTAATATTCAAAGTAGCAAGCTGTTGAGCACTCAAACCGGAAGCAGCAACAATTGCAGCAGAATGTTTTGCAAATATACCGTTAGTCAAAAAGAACATATTAGCGATACTGTGCTCATATCCGGAAGCAACGAATGTCATGATAGGAAAAAATATCGCAAATATTTTTCCGATAACAAGTCTTGCCGAAGACGCCATCCAAATAGCCAGACATACAAGCCAGTTACAAAGAATCCCTCTGGTAAACGCCTCAACCCATGTTAAATTAACCTTTTGATATGCGGTAGTCAAACTCAACACACCAAGAGCTTCGTGAGAGTTGTGAGAACAGCCTGAATAATAGATTAGAAACGCGATCAATAATGAACCAATAAAATTACCTGCATAAACGATTATCCAGTTTCTCAAAAGCTTAGCGAAGCTGGTTTTTTTCTCAATAACAGATAGAGTCATCATAACATTACCGGTAAAAAGCTCAGAGCCTGTTAAAACAACCATCATCAACCCAGTAGCAAAAGTCATTGCGCCGACGAGTTTAGCAATCCCCCAGCTTAAATTTTCCGCAGTACCGGTCATGACAGTTAAAGAAACCTGAGCCCCAAAGGCAATCAAAGCACCTGCAGCGATAGCAAGTACAAATGTTTTTGATTTTCTAAAATTAGCCTTAGCCGGCATGACCTGATCCGCTAATTCATGCGCAACACTATTAGGTGTAACACAATCCCGTGCGTCAAAAGTTTGTTGCTCTGACATTTTAAATCTCCTTTTTTCTACTTCTCTCTCATACTAAACAATCTGTCGAAATCAAAATCTCGACGAGCACGGGGCAGCTATTATGTCTCGTTAAACTCTTTAATTGTTTATTAATAAAACCAACAATTTTGGTCTAGTGCGTTTAAAATTGTATTACCTCAATTTTTAAATTCAAGCAAAAAAATATACAAATTTTTCACTTGACTTTATGGTTTGTTAGATTTAAAACAGAACACGTTGAACATTTAGCCGATTTAATTTAATTCAGATTTTTGAGTGAATGCTGATTAAAATTTGGATTAAGATTGGAAGAGAAATAGAATTAAACACATAATAACGGGATGGAATGCATATATGAGCAGTTATTTTATGGGAATGATAATGCTTTTGGTAGGAAGCATTGCAATGCTTGTGCCGGCGGTAAAAGTTTTAACGGGCGCAGATACGATAACAAAAACGATTAACTTAAACCCGATAATCGGAACAGTGAATTTTGTAATCGATCCGCTTTCGGCATTTTTCATCTGTGTTATTGCAGTGATGAGTATTTCATCAATAATATATGCAAACGGTTATTTGAAGCCTTATATACAAAATGGTAAAAAAATAGGTGCACATATGCTATTTGCAATAGCATTAATTTTTTCAATGTTTGCAGTTGTAACGTGCCAGAACGGGCTAATGTTTCTTATATGCTGGGAAATCATGTCATTGTCCTCATTCTTTCTTGTCATTTTTGAGAACGAGAAAAAAGAAGTATTGCAAGCAGGAATAAAATACCTCGTATTTATGCATATTTCAGTATTATTCATAATCATTGCATTTGCAATATGCACAATAAAATCCGGCAGTTTTGATTTTAGCAGTTTTGCAAAAGTATTGAGCACAAACAGAAATCTGGCAAATACAGTTTTTCTGTTGAGTTTCATCGGATTTGGTACAAAAGCCGGATTCGTACCGTTTCACAACTGGCTGCCTGACGCACACCCCGCAGCACCGAGCCATGTGAGCGCAATTATGTCAGGTGTAATGATAAAAACAGGTATATATGGAATATTAAGGATGCTTGTTTTAATAGGCACACCCTCTAAAATGCTCGGATTTATTGTGTTAGGAATATCAGTTATATCAGCCTTATACGGAGTACTGTACGCAATAACACAACACGATCTAAAAAGGTTACTCGCCTATCACAGTATAGAAAATATAGGTATAATAGGTATCGGTCTTGGGGTTGGAATGATTGGTCTGGCATATGAAAACACACCCGTCGCAATACTGGGGTTTGCAGGCGGAATTTTACACGTGCTCAACCACTCCATATTTAAAGAATTATTGTTCTTGTCAGCAGGAAGCGTATACACAAAAACCCATACAAAAAATATAGAAATATTAGGCGGATTAATCAAAAAAATGCCGCATACAGCAATCTTGTTTTTAATAGGCTCAGTTGCAATTTGCGGATTACCGCCATTTAACGGTTTTATAAGCGAATTTCTGGTTTATTTCGGCATGATGAAAGGTCTGACAATAAACAGCTTTTTCGCATTCGTAGCATTAATTTTCTCGATAGCAGGGCTTGCACTTGTCGGAACAATGGCAATTTTATGTTTCACAAAAGCATTCAGCATAATCTTTTTAGGCATGCCCAGAAGTAAAAATGCAGAAAGCGCAAACAGCGATAACAATAAGGTAATGATTTTGCCAATGTACTTTTTAGCACTGCTCACATTGATTATAGGATTAATGCCACAATATGTTTTCAAGTTGATTCTCAGACCTGTATCTGTTTTCACAGATGTTAATACCATTTCAGCAGAACCGGTCACAATTATGCAAACAATATCTTTAATGGGAATTGTATTGATAGTATTCGTAATCATTTTGAGTTTACTAAAAGTACTGTCCGGCAAAAAGATTGAAATACAAGAGACATGGGGGTGTGGTTTTGACAGACCCAACAATCATATGCAATACAGTGCATCATCATATGCAAGCCCCTTTTTATCAATGTTAAAACCACTATTTAAAAAGATCTTTGATGTAGAAAAACCAAGAAAATTATTTCCGAAAAGCGCACACTTCAGCTTGCATATAGAAGACATAGAAGAAGCGTATGTACTAAAACCTTTGTTAAAACTTGATGAATGGTTTTTGACAAAGTTTGAGAAACTGCAAAACGGAAATCTTCAAACTTACATCAAATACGGACTTCTGTTTTTGGTGTTAATAATAGCAGGTAGTCTGTTTATTGCATAAGGGTAGAGATAGGAACAAAAGATGTTTATGAAATTAATAAATTTAATAGTTTTGTTGCTGGTCCCGTTTATAATGATAGGGATAATAAGAAAGACAAAAGCATTCTGGGGAGGCAGAAAGGGAGCATCAATTTTTCAGCCGCTGTATGATTTTGTAAAGCTTATAAAAAAAGATTTCGTGATAAGTAATACAACCTCGATAATCTTTCGGCTAACCCCTATAATATCGATTTCATCGGTAATTCTGGCAGCACTTTTTGTTCCGCTGTCTGACGGAAGAGCAATCATCAACATACCGGCAGGATTAATAGTGTTTGCATATATATTAGGATTAGGTAAATTTTTCTCACTAATAGGTGCAATGGATACGGGCAGCAGCTTTGAAGGTATGGGAGCATCAAGAGAGGCAAGTTTTACATCAATTGTTGAGCCAGCGTTTTTTATAATAATTGCCTCAATTATGGCAATGAGCGGCACTTATACATTTGATAGTTTAGGAAAGATAATTTCAAGCGCCGGTGATTACGGAATATTAATAGTGATTTTCACG
>CASEVT010000037.1 GCA_949291445.1 uncultured bacterium
AGTGATTTGGATTTTTTAATTAAGTTTGCTAAAGAAACTAAAGCTGCCGGTGCTAAACGCTTTCGCTATTGTGATACGTTGGGTTATGATGATCCTCAAACCGCTTATGAAAGGATTTATAAGATTGCAAAAGAAACCGGAATGGATATGGAAATGCATTTTCATAACGATCTTGGTATGGCGACCGGATGCTCTGTGCTCGGCGCTAAAGCGGCAATTGATGCCGGTGTAAATGCTTATATCAATACTGCCATAAACGGTATGGGCGAACGTGCCGGTAATGCTGATCTGGTGTCGTGTCTTCTGGCTGTTAAAAAATCAAGCGGATTTGCAAATAAATATAACATCGATCCGAATATTGATCTTTCTAAGGCTTGGAAGCTTGCAAAATATACTTCCTACGCTTTCGGTGTTCCTATACCGATAAATCAACCTGCTGTCGGCAAGAATGCTTTTGCTCATGAATCAGGTATTCATGCAGATGGTGCGCTTAAGGACAGAAGAAATTATGAACTATATGATTTTGAAGAGCTGGGACGCGGTGAGCCTGAAATTGTTGAAACCGGAAGAATGATTACCGTCGGTGAATATGGCGGTATTAAAGGGTTTAGAAATGTATTCAAAAATCTGGAGCTGGAGTTCCACGATGAAGATGAGGCTAGAAATATTCTTGAACTTTGCCGTTATGCCAATGTTCATACTCAGTTGCCGCTTACGGACAGTGAGTTGAAGTTTATTTACTTCTATCCTGATATCGCCGCTAAAGTAATGACTGTTACTCCGTATTACATACCTACCGGCGAGTTGAAAAAACGGGTTGACGCTAATCAAAAAACTATGCCGGGGGCAATTATTTAGTTTTTGTGATGCCGGAGTTTTGCATTTCACAATAAGTTCTAGCCGAAAAGTCTTTAAGTAAACCCCGTGTGTGAATTTTTGTAAAAGATGGGATAAATCTTCGTTCAAATTTTTTGTGTTAAGCTTTTTACACAAGTACAAATACAATTGAAGGAGAACTAAAATGCCCAGAGTACCAAGTTTGCTTACCGTACAGTCTCCAAGAGTTAGTCTGGTAACGTTTGAACCTATAGTATCAAACAGAAAAGCTTCTGAGATGGTACGCTCAATGATTGATAACCCTGATTATGCAGAGTTTAAAGAATTGAAAAATCGAGCAAATGCCGCCAACGTCAGAATGAATTTGAAAATAGCCGAGCCTGGACTCGGTTTGGAATATGACAGTTTTGAGCTTCAAATGGCGGATGTGTCTGTTCCGACTTCACGTGAATTGATGAAAATTGTTTCGAAAATCTTTACCTCAAAACCATCTCATCTCAGAGCAAATATCCAAGATGCCTATGAGACATTCCGTGCGGCACTTTCGTCTGAATCTAAAGGCGGGGTGAAATCTGTCGAATTTATGCCTAAAGAACCCTTCGCACAAAAGGTCGAAAAGGCGCTCGATAAGTTGCTCGTCGATCGCGAATTGGCTAAAAAATCTTAATAAATATGATTAAATTATCTTGATAATTCTTCTTGTTTTGACTACGATCCGTATGTAATTGTACAAAACAGAGGAGAATTAATTATGTCAAGAAGACCTGTTATTGCAGGAAACTGGAAAATGCACAAGCTCCAGTCCGAATCTGCTGAACTTGCAAATGCAGTTATGAAAGAATTAAAGGAAATAGACAAGGCTCTATTACCGGAAGTTGTTATTGCACCGGTGTTTACGTCTTTATATGCTGTTAACAAGGCTCTTACGGATTGCGGTTGCGGAAAAGTCAAAATGGCTGCTCAAAATGCTTACTTTGAAACTCAAGGTGCTTTTACCGGTGAAGTTTCTGTTGAAATGGTTAAAGACGCCGGCGCTGAGTATGTAATTATCGGTCACTCCGAAAGAAGACAGTATTTCGGTGAAACTGACGAAATGATTAATAAAAAAGCTAAAAAAATTCTGGAACTCGGTCTGGTTCCGATAATCTGCTGCGGCGAAACACTCGAACAAAGAGAAGCCGGTGTAACTGATTCTCATATCGCTTCACAAATTAAAGCTGCATTGTCCGGTTTGTCTGAAGCTGAAGTTGCGAAATCAATCATTGCTTATGAACCAATATGGGCTATCGGTACCGGAAAAACCTGCGATGCCGATGAAGCTAACAGAGTAATCGCTATGATCCGTGGCGTGGTTAAAGAAATTGCCGGTGCTTCTGCTGCTGATTCTATCAGAATACTCTACGGAGGCAGCGTTAAACCTAATACTATCGTTGAACAAATGTCTAAATCTGATATCGACGGCGCTCTGGTCGGCGGTGCAAGCCTTACTGCTGACAGCTTTGCTGCTATCGTTAAGGGCGCTATGTAGGCTTTTATCAGTAGTTATAAATTTGTATGGATATTTGAAACCCGCAATTTTTGCGGGTTTTTTCTTTATTTCTTCCTTTAATTTGTATATGTTAAGAAATGTAAACCTGTAAACCCTTGTATAATAGCAATTTATAGAAGTGTGTATATATTTTATAAATAAATTTTAGCAATTTTTTATTTCAAAAAGTGTTTATATAAGTACGAGAGACAAACCCAAAACACCACAAAGACAATAGATAAAAGATAATTGGAGGAACACAAATGGCTAGAGTATTAATTTCAATGCCCGAAGAATTTTTATCAAAAATTGACGGAGTAGCAGAAACAGAAAATCGTACAAGAAGTGAATTGATTCGTGAAGCATTGAGAACATACATTCACAAACAAAAAGTTCGCGAAAATACACTCGCATCAAAGAATGCATCAATATTAGAAGCATTGCTTGATTAATAAAAAGTTTGAAGTTACTAAAGGTAACTGGCAAGACGGCACTAATTTGGGGAATTAAGAGACTAAGAGAAATTTATCATTAAATACGGCTGCTAATGCAGCCTTTTTTATTGCAATCAGTCTTCAAACGGGTTTTTGGTTTTAACCTTAAGCTCCTCGGCTTTAATAAGATATCCGCATTTCGTACAGGCAAGAATTTTCTCCGTACTGTCGATTGGCAAAAATACATGCTCGCATTTTTCGTAATCTGTATTATTAATACCCGCAGAGGCTCTTTTTTCTTTCTCTTTAAGTAATTTTACAATCAGCTCAATTATATACATTAAGTGGCTTTGCCCCTAAAAAAAAATAACTTATCCCTGTATATATAATACAGCATTATTGACTTTACTCCAAAAAGAAATATCATATATTTAGAGGATGCCGAATTTTACTCTGCAAATATGAAACATATGAGGAGAAAGTATGTCACTTACACTGGTACAAAAACTTAAACAATTTGAAAGACAAATTGTATTCTTAAGATGGGGTTCTAGCGGCGAGTACGGAAAAATTAAATATGTTGGTTACGATTTTGTAGAATTCGAAGTTTTGGATCCCGACAGTATGGAGTATACCGAAACTATTCTTATTAACCCTCAAATAATACTCGAAATGGTTATTGGCGGGTATGATATTTCAAGAATTATTGCGGAATATTCTTCAAAAATTTCTACTCAAGAATAATTGCGAAAGTATTTGAAATATTTTTAGCGGTTTTCAAAACTTATAAAAGAGAAAAGCCTTCTGAACACTTCAAAAGGCTTAATAAGCTATATCAGACAAACAATTTAGAGGAGTTAATTTTTAGATTCAGCCATTTTAGCGGCGAGTTCATACTTCGTAGATTCAGGCAAGTTGACGCCTTCAAGTTCTTCGTTTATTGCCAGAAGTCCCTTAGTTACTTCATCTTCAAATTCACCAATGAATCCGGCAATTCTTGCGGCTTGTTCGGGTGTTACGTATTTTGCAACGTCATAAGTTTTTGATATGGATTTCGGATTAACAACGACTGCATTTTGAGCCATATAAGTTAAAACGTCCTCCGGTTTTACCTGTGCTCCTGATGTTTGTGCCTGATTGTTTTGTACATTTTCTTCCGGTTTTGATTCGCTTTGTGTTTTTGGGTTGACGTATGAGTTAACGCCTTTTGTGTTGATGCCAATTCTGTTGATGTTGTTTGTCATAATATATTCTCCTGTTATATCTTGCCACATTATATATATCGGCATTTTTTTTATGAACTTTAGGATTTTGTTTTGTTTTGTTACATTTATTTACAATTCAGCCTGCTTTATATTGATTTATAAGGATATTTATACATGTTCGAGAGAGGATTTAAAACTGTTCAATAAAAAAAACCGCCCTTTCGAGCGGTTTTTGAGAATACTTTCAAAGAAGTTTTTGATATAAAGAAAACTACTTGATTTCAACAGTAGCGCCAGCTTCTTCGAGTTGTTTTTTGATAGCTTCAGCGTCTTCTTTTTTGATGTTTTCTTTGATTGGTTTCGGAGCAGCATCAACAAGATCTTTAGCTTCTTTCAAGCCCAAGCCTGTGATAGCTCTAACTTCTTTAAGAACAGCAATTTTGTTAGCACCTGCAGAAGCGAGGATAACAGAAACTTCAGAAGCTTCTTCAGCACCGCCTTCAGCTGCAGCTGCACCGGCAGCAGGAGCTGCTGCTACTGCAACAGGAGCTGCTGCAGAAACGCCGAATTTTTCTTCCATAGCTTTAACTAATTCAGCTGCTTCTAACAAAGTTAATTTTTCAATTGATTCTAAGATAGATTCTACATTACTCATTTTATTTCTCCTTTTTATTTAATGTTATTTTGAGTACGAATTAAGCGCAAAAACCAATTTTTACGCAGATTTTTGTTTCGCAACCGCATCCAAAGCACGAACAAGACTGCTCATAACAGCATTTGTAGCGCCGGCGATGCCTGTTGCAGGTGAATTTATGCAGCCAAGCATTTTTGCATAAAGTTCTTCTCTTGACGGTGTTTTCGCAAGAGCTTCAACTTGTTTTGCATCCAAAAGTTGTCCGTCCAAGGCACCTGCAATAATTTCACATTTTTTAGTTTCTTTAATGAATTTAGCAAGAACCTTTGCAGGTGAAACTTCGTCTTCGAAGCCGAAAGCAATAGCTGTTGATTCCTTCATAACTTCGTCGAGCATTTCAAATTGCGTTCCTTTGAATGCAATTTTGGCTAAGGTATTTTTTGTAACTGTATAGTCAGCGCCTGATTTTTGCAAAAGTCTTCTTAATTTTGTGATTTCATCTACATTCAGACCCTTATAGTTGGTTACAATAGCTACTTTAGCCTTTTCAACATTTTCTTTAATGTGTGCAATTTTTTGTTCTTTAAAGGCTTTTGTTGCCATAGTTTGCTCCTTTTATTTGTTAGATTGTATCGACCTTAAATTTTTGCCGCAATAAAAAATGATTTTACGGCTAACCGCAAAACCATTCATCAACTATACCATTAAACCTGAATCGGTTTATTATATTTGATTTGAGTGTTCCTCGACAGGCTTGTTTCAATTTAAGAGAGTTCAATTCTCACCTGTTGTCTGCGGTTCAGTATTTAGATTATACAAAACATGTTTTTCATGCAACATGGGATTAAGAAATTTTAATTAATTTAAAAAAGCAATTAAAAAAACTATTTTTACATAAATTAATGCTGCTGATTTTGACCCTTATGCTATGATTAAAGAATGGGACGTGAGTATAAAACGGATAAGGATAAATTCAAGGAATTTGATAAAAAGCTGATATTTTGGCAGATTATCTGTATTTTGATTTGTTTTGTGCTTGTTGTGTATTTGTTTTTGATAATGGTTGTGGATATAAAAAAATACCGCAATCAGGCGAAAAGACAAAGAACTGCAAAAAGTTTTGTAATGCGAGGAACCATAGTTGATCGAAACGGAATAAAACTTGCGTCGGATAAGACTTCTTTTGATGTTTATGCGCATCAGGAATATTATGATCATACTCCCAATGAGTTAGCCGGAATTTTGGCGCCTATTTTGGGGTTGAATAAAAATAAGCTGGCAAAGGAGCTTGCTAAAGATCAGAAAATAATAGTCTTGAAAAAAGATGTACCGCGTTTGACTGCGCAACGAATCAGGCAGTTGCAGCTTCGTGAGATAAGTTTGGGTAAAAAAAATGAAAGAGTCTATCCGCAAGGTACCATGGCTGCGCATATTTTGGGGTATTACAATTCTGATGCCGATTTGGCTGCGGGTGTAGAGCTTACGGCAAAAAAAGATCTGGAAGAAGTTGAACAGAATGTCAATTTTGAAAAAACTCCTGACGGGGATATTATTTATGAGGTGAATACCGATCCTGCAGCTACTACCGCACCATTGAGAGGTAAGTCTATTACGCTTACTATCGATTCTGCAATACAACACGTTTGTGAAGTTGAGCTCAACAAGATTATCAAAGAGAAAAAGGCGCTCAGGGGCACGGTTATTGTTATGAATCCCAGAAACGGTGAAATTTTGGGTTATGCCGTAAATCCTACTTATAACCCTAATAACTACAAAAAAGCTACACTGACTCAATTGACGAATTGGACATTGAGCGATGTGTTTGAACCGGGTTCAACTTTCAAAGTATTAACAATTGCATCTGCTATTGAAAATGGGCGTATTACCGAAAATACGAGGATTTTGGATACCGGTAAGCTCGATATTGATAAGTGGACAATTAAGAATTATGACTACGGGGTGCATCCTAATCCGGGTTGGATAGATTTATATTACCTTTTTGAACATTCCAGCAACGTTGGTAGCGCAAAAGTCGCGCTGATGATGACAAAACAAGAACATTACAATGTTTTGAAAAGGTTCGGTATAGGTGACAAAACCGGAATCGATCTGCCGGGTGAATCAAGAGGGTTGATTCCGCATTATACCGATTGGCATAAGTCGACACATGCTTCGATCGGTTACGGTTATAGCGTTTCGGTTACCGCAATCCAGATGGCATCGGCAATTGCAGCTATTGCAAACAATGGAGTCAAGGTTACTCCGCATGTGATAAAATATTCTCCCGAACAAGCTGATGAGAAAATTAAGTATACGCAGGTTATGCGGCCTGAAACAGCTCAATCTGTTACGAAATTGCTAGCAGGAAGTATTGCTCATTCAAAGTCACCGGTTAATCTTGACGGATATCAGGTCGCCGCAAAAACCGGTACGGCAAGAAAATCCGGTAACGGCGGTTATACAAACAAGCTTGTTACTTCTATAATCGGTTATCTGCCTGCATCAAATCCGCAGGTGTTAATATATGTAGTTATTGACTCTCCGTCAAAGGGTGAGTTGTGGGGTAGCACGGTTGCGGCTCCGGTGTTCAGGGAGGTCGCCTTGCAGACGGCAAGAATTATGAATATTGCTCCGGATAAACAGTTTAAAAGATAATTTGAGGTGATTATGAAACTTAATAAATTGATTGAAAACTTGAGAAATAAAGAGGTATTTAATTATAAGGATGTTGATATTACCGGAATTTCATACAACTCTAAAACTACTAAAAAGGGTGATATTTTTGTATGTTTGAAAGGTGAGAATGCTGATGGTCACAAGTTTGTGAAATCGGCTGTTGAAAGTGGTGCGGCTGCTGTTTTTGCTGAATATAAGCTCGATATTGATATCCCTCAAATTATCGTTGAGTCTACAAGGCACAGTATTGCGGATTTGGCGGCTGAATTTTGGGGGTATCCGTCTAAGAAGCTTAATTTGATAGGTGTTACCGGCACAAATGGTAAGACAACCGTTACGCACCTTATTCAAAGGATTGTCGAAGAAGCGCATAAAAAATGTGCTTTGATAGGGACTTTGGGGTATAAAACATCAAGCTCCGATACTTATCACGAGGCGAAACATACTACTCCTCAGGCTCCGGAGTTGCAACATACTCTTTCTTTGATTTGTGAGAATAAAATTGATTATGTTGCTATGGAGGTTAGTTCACATGCGCTTGAGCAAAACAGGGTTGGCGGTTGTGAGTATAGGGGGGCTGTTTTTACCAATTTGACTCAGGATCATCTGGATTATCATATAACAATGCATAATTATTTTGAGGCAAAGGCTTTGCTTTTTAAGAATTTGAAAGCGGGTACTTTTGCAGTTATTAACAATGATGATGAGTATTCACAGAAATTTATTGATATTATCCCTAAGGGTGTGAAAATTTATACTTACGGTATAAAAAATAAATCTGATATTATGGCTTCTGATATTGATTTTTCAATTCACGGTGCAAAGTTTAATTGCAAGATATTCGGTGAGGATAGGAAAGTTGAATTGCTGATGAACGGCATGTTTAGTGTTTATAATGCACTGGCGGCGTTAGCTGCGGGTATTGCAGCAGGAATTGAGCCTGACGTGTGTATTAGTGCGCTTGAAAAAACAAAAAGCGTTGACGGTCGATTTGAGATTGTTAACAAAGAACCTCTGGTTATCGTCGACTATGCACATACTCCCGACGGGCTTCAAAATGTCTTGAAAGCGGCAAGAGAGCTTACTCCCGAAAAAAGCAGTCTGGTTTGCATGTTCGGTTGCGGTGGTGATCGTGACGCT
Source organism: uncultured bacterium (assembly GCA_949291445.1). Classification (GTDB taxonomy): domain Bacteria; phylum Cyanobacteriota; class Vampirovibrionia; order Gastranaerophilales; family Gastranaerophilaceae; genus Spyradomonas. The sequence goes on from CASEVT010000037.1 coordinate 8,455, forward strand.
ACCAAACGACCTAAAATGGGTAAAATTGCCGATGAGCTTGCTGATGTTGTTGTGGTTACGTCAGATAACCCCCGAACTGAGGATCCTCAATTGATTATCTCCGATATCCTTGCCGGTATAAAATCTATTAATACTCACAGGGTTTTTGTGGAACCTGACAGAAGAACTGCAATCGCCATGCTTAAAAATATTGCGAAAAAGTCTGATGTCGTTGTGCTTGCGGGCAAGGGACATGAGAATTATCAAATACTTAAGGACAGGACGATTCACTTTGATGACAGAGAAGAAGCTCGCAAGGTGTTCGGGTTGTAGTTAATATGTTATAATAATTACTGATGAAAAAGTTTGTAGTGCTATTTTTGTGTATAAGTTTAGGTGCCGGTGCCGTGTTTGCATCAGACGCTTTTATGCGTCGTTTGAAGATATGCAATCCTTATGAATCTCAGTATAAGACTAATTCCGGTGCTGTTTATAAAAGAGGAGTTCTTGGGGTTTATACTGATGTAAAGTATCTTACTCAAAAATGCTGCTATTATTACCAGACTGCTGCTAATTCATATCAGTTATGCAGTATTTCGACAAGAGATTTGAACGATTTTTCAAATATCAAGGCAAAGTCCAGCTGTAAAACCGTCACTGAAAATGAGGTTAAGGAAGCAAAGCTGGATATCGTTGGCAGTGTTGGGGTTATATTAAGAAAGGTTATCGGTACCGAAGAGGTGCCTATGGATAAGGAACGGGAAGGAACTGAAAAATGAAAAAATATTTAGCGTTATTTATTCTTCTTTCGATAGCAACAATGCCAGTTTTTGCGGCAACTTCCGAGAAGTTTATGAAGAAATTGAAAATATGTTCTGCTTATAGCGAAACTTACGTTGTTATGGACGGTAAGAGTTTGAAAAGAACAATAACGGGTACTATGCCTATTGCATCGGGGTTGGGCTGTTTCTATTCTCAGGATATGCCTGACGGAACGACTATTAGCTGTCAATTCCCCGTTTACAAAATGCGTGATGTTGTCGATGCTTTTCAAAATGAGTCTACAAAAAAATATTTTGAAAAAGCTGTTGATGACGGTGTTTGTGAAATAAAAAAATAAACTTTGTGTTTGTTTTTTGACTTTATAAAGTGATCTTTTTGTAAAAAAAAACACGGGTTTCGCTCAAGAAGTTGCCCGACGGGGCGGAGTTTTCGGTTGTGGTTGTTGCTTTTGGTTCTGATTTGATAATTTTACATAATTCTGTAAACAAAAGTTAAAAAAAACGCAAAAATATAAATGTGCGGTTTTTTATATTATCATAATTACAGTGTTAGTCTTTGTGGAAAAGAAAGAAAAAGATGAAAATACTTGTAATTAACGGTCCCAATTTGAATCTTCTGGGTACTCGTGAGCCGGAAGTGTACGGTACTTTGACGCTGGACGCTGTTATGTGTGAGTTGAAAAAGTATGCTGAAAAATTGGGCGTAGAAATTGAACATTTTCAAAGCAATATTGAAGGCGAAATCGTAAATGCTATTCAACGTGCCAGAGTGGATTGTGATGGTATTTTGATTAACCCTGCCGCATACACGCATACGAGTGTTGCAATTCGTGACGCAATATCCGCAGTTAAGCTCCCCTGCGTAGAAGTTCATCTGTCTAATATTCAGGATAGAGAAGAATTTCGAAAAATATCGCTTACTGCACCTGTCTGCGTCGGACAAATTTCAGGCTTCGGTGCGGGCAGTTATATATTGGGTTTGAAGGGGCTGGTTGATCGCTTAAACTCCCGTAAGTTGTGATCAATTTTGCCCGGTCGGAATCAGTTCAAATCTGTTGGAATTATGACAACTTTTTTGCTACAATGTTAATGACTAGTGGAAACGTCGTAAAGATGAATCATCAAGCTATAAAAAAATTTTTTCTGGGTCTTGTTCTGTTTTTGATAACAGGTTGTGCTTGTTTTGCGTCAGATTATAAATATAAAGTTCTCGATCCAAGGTATAACAGCTCGATTGAAGATTATACGTATGATGAAGAAACTTCTCGTTTGATTGAAAAGACAGAGGCTCAAAAAAAATCGCCCTTTAGAAAAAAAATGTTAATTGTTTTACTCGGCGTTGTTCCGTTACTGTTTTTGGTTAGAACAGTGCGCGTTTTGAAGAAGGTTGATGATGATGCTACTGTTGAGAATTTTAGTTTTGTCAGAGAATTTTTTGCTGTAGATAAAATTAAAGGTTTTAATAAAACCGTTCTCAACACTACTTCTTACATAAAGGATAGTCTTTGTGTGGTTAAGCCGGTAAGCAAAGTTAATGCGGAAAAATTCACAGAAACTATTGAAAAGATTAAACAACGGCAGGATGAAAGTCTGGCACAGAAAATGTCTGGTGATAATCGAGCGCTGCCGAAACTAAAAAATACTGCGTCTGCAAAAACATTGACGCCTGCAAAAATCCAGCCGCAAAAACCTTTCAGGTTAACAAAAGAACAGTTACAGGCTCAGGCTTCTAAAAATGCTAAATCCCAAAAACCGCTCGTAAAAGATGTTAAGGCATATGAAAAGGGCATGGATAGCTACGTACAGGCTACTATGCAAAAAATGAAAAATCCTATTTTGATTACGACATCCAAGTTGGCTTCAAATAAGGGATTTTGTATCGTTGAGTTTAATAAAGAGTTTTCACTCATCGGGTATATTGGTGAAGATATTTACATATTGGATAAGTTCAAAAAACTTCCATCGGCTGAGATTCGTACTCGTCTTTCAGAACGTATCAACAACAAGGATCGGTATATAGTTCGTTTGGGGAATTATAAATCACTCGTTGAGGTTTCTAACAGGGGCATGAAGATGCTTATGGAATTGTAATTTTATTTTAAATAAAATTGCAACAGAGGATTTTGGATGAAAAAGTTTGTTGCGGTGTTAGTTGTATTTGTTCTGTTGATTGCATTATTGGTTTTTGCGGGTGTTTTTGCAACTGATTTTGTCGATAAGAAAAAAGAAAATTGTCAAAAAACTTTGATAACTTTTTCTGCTTGGGGCTCGCAAAGCGAGGTTGAAATATTAAAACCGCTCTTAAAAAGATTTGAGGAACAAAATTCCGATATTGAGGTGAAATTTCTTCATATACCGCAAAATTATTTTCAAAAGTTGCATTTGCTTTTTGCGTCAAGGCTTGCGCCTGATGTGGTTTTTGTTAACAATTTTTATTCACTAAAATATATTAAGGCAGGATTATTAGAGGATTTAAGCGAGGAATTTAAAGCTCAAAAAAGCTTGTATTTTGATAAAGCTATTCAATCTTCATCCTATCAAAACAGGCTGTATGTCATACCCAGAGATTTGTCTGTACTGGTTGTTTATTATAACAAAGATATTTTTGATAAGTATAAAATAGCTTATCCTGATAGGGGTTGGACTTTGGAAGATTTTTTGAAAACGGCAATCCGACTTCAGGAATTGTTTGCAAAAAATAATGAAAAAAATGTTTATGCGGTGGGTTATGAAACTGATATGTTATACTGGCTTCCGTTTTTGTTTTCGTCAGGCGGCGGCGTAATCGAGGATGAGAGGGTTGTTATTCAAACTCAAGAGAGTGTAAAAATGCTGCAATTTTATTCCGATCTGTGCAACAAATACCATGTCGCACCTTCAAAGTCGCAAAGTGCAAGCCTGACAATGGGGCAGTTGTTTTTGCAGGGCCGTCTTGCTATGCAAATAAGCGGTCGTTGGCTTGTACCCAAGTATAGAAATGATGCAAATTTTGATTGGGATATTGTCAATTTCCCATACGGGCAAGCAGGTTCTGTTGTTGGGCTTGATTCATCAGGGTATGCAATTTCTGGGGCATCTGAGCACAAGTCTGAAGCGATACGTTTGGTTAAGTTTCTTTCTTCAAAGGAGTCGGTAACAGAGCTTACAAAGAGCGGATTAATCGTGCCTGCAAGAAGGGATGTTGCATATTCCGATATTTTTCTTTCCTCTCAAAATAAACCTGAGAATGCAAAGGCTTTTTTAGAAACTATAGAGCATGCCAGACCTACGCCTGTGTGTGAGAATTATCAAAAAATAAATGACGTTTTGAACAAGGCTCTTGAACCGCTTTTTCTGGGTGAAAAAAGAGCCAGGGATGTTGTTAATTCTGATTTACTCATGGAGCTTGATGATAATCTATAATCAGTTATGTCGAGTCGGGCATGCTTTTATTGTGTTTGTTCGCTCAGAGCGGCATGCCCGTTCGGGTTTGAGCGGGGGTTAGTTTATTTGTGCAACATTCTGGCATGCGGGTTTTAAGTTGTGTTTATTTATATCTTTGTTAAGAGAGGTCTCCTTTATATTTTGGTCAGTTCTGTAGCAATAATCTCGGCATAATCGGAGTTGGCGCTAAGGGCGATGTTATAGGCTTTTTGCATGAGGGATTTTGCCTTACCCGTGTTGCCGAGTTTTGACATTACGTAGGCGGCTTTTTCGTAATTTTTAGCCATTTTAACAGGCGACTCTGCCAGTTCATAGTATCTTGAAGATTCTTTGTAATCGTTTAGGGCGCTTACGTTTTCTTCAAGCATTTTCATGGTGTCGCCTGATTTGGAATAGATTGCGCCGAGTGTTTTGTTATTTTGTGTTTCTGCGGCAATATTTTTTGCAACATCAAAGTATTCTATTGCGTTGTTTTTGTCATATCTTTCAGCATACATCTGGGCAATATTGCCAAGAGCTTTTGTTTGGGCGTTGAGATTTTCGGCTTCGCCGGCAAAGGATATTGCAGCGTAGTAGTGATTCATTGCCGGCTCAAAATAAACAATATCGTTGTAGATTTCTGCCATTGAATAGTAAGCTTTTGCTTTGAGGTTGTTGTCAGACGCATTTTCGAGTGACTGATGATAGTATTTTAGTGCTTCTTCCAGATTGTCGTTTTTGTCATGGATTTGTCCGATTTCAAAACATACCATGCTTTCTGCTTGCTTGTCCTGTGCGTCTTGAGCAATGCTCAATGCAGAACCGAATGCGGCGAGTGCTTTTTGGGGCTCATTGGCTGTTGCCAGTCTTTTACCTTGTATGAAGGCTTTTTTTATTTCGGGGTTTTCGGGGATGTATATATTTTTTTTATCGGTGGGGTTGGTTGTTGTTTGGACGGAGGATGTTTCGTTGGTTGTGTCTGTATTTTCCTGCGTGTTAGCTGCAGCATTCTTTTGTGCTATCGCAAGCGCTTTGGAATTGTCTTTGCCGGGGAGTTTTACAAGAAAATCCGGATTGATTACGTTTTCATCAAACTTGTAGTCAACCTGTTGCAAAAATAGTGCGTCAATCCAGTTTTCAACAACTTTTGAGTTTTTATTTAAGGTTTTCGAAATGAAATCATCAAGAATTGATGAGGCATTCTTGAGGTTGGCTTGTATAAGTTTTTTGTTGGGCTCATCCTTTAAAGATTGGGTCTGCGCCATTGCCAGATATTGGTCTACCTCTTCTACTATATAATCGGGTGTACCGATTGCCTGAGCGGTATTTTTGAAATCTGTTATAATCTGTGCAATGTTTACACGGCTTTTTGAATAGTCAATGCTTGCCTTTTTGCCGTTGGGGTATTGTGGCGATTGGTAATTGTTTTTGTCACGTTTTTGATACTCTTCAAGCCCTCTGTTACCTCTTTGCAGATCTGAAGTTTGTGAAGTCTCCTCACCGTTTGCCGCTGCCGGTTTGTTTTGAGGAGGTACGTATGGTTTTATATTTACTGGGTAAATCGTATTATACAAGTTCTAACATCCTTCACACAAAGTCTTTTTTTCGCCCTATTCATGTTTTCGGCATAACATGAATAAATTTTTAGTTTTTTTGCAATAAATCATCCGTTTGTACTATGCCGAAATTTTTCAAAGACTTTCTAAAAAAGTTTTAATGAAAATTATCTGAAAGTCATGCAGATTTAAAAAGAAAATTCATAACAATGTATGATTTTATCAAACTAAAGTATGTGTAAAATAAACCTATACTCCTTAGAAGACGACGATACGCATATCCCTAATCTAATAGCTATGAACCCCTAAGTTTATAGCTTTTTTTTATGCTGTGAAAGCACAAAATTGCACCGGTCATGAAAGTGTGATAAAATCTTATTAAGGATGTAATGGAGAAAAATTATGGCAAGAATTATACGACCCACTTGGGCAATCAGATGCGTTCAATCAGGATGTAAGGCACTTTTTGAAGTGGCTGTACTTGAAGATGGTAAACAACAAGAAGTTGTATGTCCGAATTGCGGCGAACACTACCTCTATCCTGTGTTGAAGGATTCTGACGAAAACCAAGAGTAGATGTACTATAACAATACGGATAAACGCTACAACCAGTACAGCGCATATTTGAAAAATAAATTCCATGCGAAAGTGTACAAGATAACAATTGATGCCGGTTTTAGCTGCCCTAACAGAGACGGAACAATTTCAAACGGCGGATGTATTTTTTGTGATTCCGGCGGAAGTTTTTCGCAGGCGCATTCGAGTCTTTTGTCTGTTAAAGAACAGATCGACGCCGGTGTAGGGTCGCTTTCTCAAAAATTTAAGGCAAAGAAATTTATGGCATATTTTCAGGCCTACTCTAATACTTATAAGCCTGTTAATGAATTGAAGTCTATTTATGATGAGTCATTGTCTCATCCTGATGTTATCGGAATTTCTATTGGTACACGTCCGGATTGCGTCGATGATGAAAAATTGGATCTGATTGCCGGTTATACAAAAAACTACGAAACATGGATCGAGTATGGGTTGCAATCAATTCACGACCGTACTTTGAAATTTATAAACCGCGGGCATGACTATAAAACCTTTTTGACAGCATATGAACAAACTAAACAACGTAATATAAATGTCTGTGTTCACGTAATTTTGGGGCTGCCTGATGAATCCCGTGAGGATATGATTGAAACGGCTAAAGAGCTTGCACGACTTGAAGTTGACGGGGTTAAAATACATTGCCTGTGCGCAATGAAAAATACCAAACTTGCTCAAATGTATGAAAACGGGCAAGTTACGCTACTCGATGAGGATGAATATGTCAGTTTGGTTTGTGATTTTTTGGAGGTGCTGCCTGAAACTACGACTATACACCGGCTTGCCGGTAACGGTCTTCAATCTTTAAAGGTTGCGCCTTTGTGGTTGAATAAAAAATTTGACGTTCTGAATAAAATCGATGAAGAATTAATCCGCAGAAACACCTGCCAGGGTGTAAAAGCCTAATTCCTTATATAGAGTTATATCAAGCTACTTCCCGAATATGGTTAATATTGCGAGGATTGCGTTTGCAAGCGATGAGAAAAAATCCATCTAGCGTTTTCCTAAATCAGAAGTGCTGATTTTTCCATACTTTGCCGATAGGTCATCAATATGATGAATAAAGTAATAAATCGGCTCCAGATCTCGCTCATTTAAGTCAACAATAGCCCCCCACTCCGCGCGTCCGTGGTGTGCGGCAATCATTTTTGCAATAGTTTTAAAACCGTTTGTCATGCAAACAGAAAATCCCCATTGAGAGTGCGATAGCCATTCTTTTTGAAAATCTTCGTCATATTCAATCAGACCTGTTTCAGTGTCAATCTTGTATTCAAAGATCTTCCCGAAATCGTGCAATATGCAGGCTGCATAGACTACATTCTTATCAATATGTTTGTACAATTCTGCTAACAGACATTTTGCAATCTCCAGACATTCCAGTGTATGTTGAACAAGCCCGCCAAGATAGTTGTGATGCATTAATCTTGCGGCAGGTGCTATTTTGAATTTCTCTTCATATTCAAATAAAAGTCCCGTTACAAATGTTTTTAATTTTTCGTCGGTTATTTCGTTTGCATAATCCAAAATTTTTGTAAACTTTTCATCAATTTCTGATTTATCAAGTCCGATTTTAGCCTCTTCAACAAGCTCTAAGTTGGCAATTAGACAGTTGTTGTACTTTTCGTTATAACTGCCTGATAAAATCCGAACAATATTGCCTGCTCTGAAAATTTTATTGTCAATACGGTTCAGGGCTTCTTCCCAAAGTATGCAGTTCAAAACCGTATCATCGCATTTTAGCTGTAATTTACCCATTTTTGTGCCGGCTTTTGTGTCACCTATTGAAAAAATAACAACTTCATACAGTTTTGACAAATCTAACATGACATCCCTCTTTTGATAATTGGTATACTGTAAAATATATTACATTAAATAAAACAAATGTTAAATATCTGCGTTTGTCCTTGCAAGAGTGGGCAGTGTTGGTATAAAATTAAATTTATTGTGGGCGAGAAAAGGTTTTTGGCAAAATGAAAAAAATAACAAAAGCAATGGTTATGGCAGCAGGTGTCGGGTCTCGATTGGGGGTTTTGACTCAAAATACTCCAAAACCGCTTGTGCCTGTTATTAATAAGCCCGTTATGGATATTTTGCTCGAAAAACTTAAATATTACGGCATCGAAAGTGTTATCGCCAATACTCACTATCTGGGTGAACAAATACAAAAAAGATATGGCGAAAATTCGCCTGTCGATATAGATTTTAACTTTATATATGAAGATGAACTTTCGGGTACTGCAGGCGGTGTCCGAAAGTGCATGGACTTTTTCAAGGATGAAGAGGATTTTCTCGTTGTAAGCGCTGATGGCTTGCATGACGCTGATTTGAACAGGATTATAACTTCTCATCTTGAAAGCGGGTGTATTGCAACGATGGCTGTTATCGGTGTACAACACGACGAGGTCTCTCATTATGGTGTGGTCGTGCCTTCTGGGGATTATACTGTTTCTGAATTTCAGGAGAAGCCTCCCGTTCAAGAAGCAAAAAGCAATTGTATTAATACCGGTATTTATGTGTTTAACAAAAAAATATTTGAGTTTATTCCGCAAGGGATTAAGTATGACTTTGCGAAAAATGTTTTTCCGGCGTTGCTTGAAGCCGGTGAAAAAATTAATACTTACAAAATACATAGCTACTGGTCGGATATAGGTACTGTTGAACAATATATTCAATCAAATTACGATGCTTTAGCGAAAAAAGTCATGATTTTTGATGCCCCCATAAGACGAAATCTCGATGCCAGATATGTTTTGGGTGAAAATGTTAAACTTGATAACAGTGTGAAACTTCTTGATAATTGCGTTATCGGTAACAATTGCCAGATAGGTAGTGATGTCGTTTTGAAAAATGTAATATTGTGGGATAATGTTAAAATTAAATCCGGTGTGAGATTAGAAAATGTCGTCGCTGCACGGGGTGCTGTTATTGGTGCTTCCGTTAAAAATGAAATTGTCGGACCTCAGAAGGTTCTTGAGACTGTTAGCATATAGGAGAGCGAGTATTCATGATTATTGTAATGGAACCAAAAGCAACTGCAGAACAAATTAATAATGTTAAGGTCAGTCTTGAGAAAAAAGGTTTTAAGATAATACTGAATGAAGGCGATGTAATGACGGTTATTGCTGCAATTGGCGATAAACGGCTTGTTGATCCTGCATCTATTGCTTCATTCGATGGTGTGCGTGAGGTGAAGCTTATTCAAGAACCCTACAAACTTGCATCAAGAGAGGGTAAAGAGGAAGATACCGTTATAGAATTTTCTAACGGTGTGAAAATCGGCGGTCTGGAACGTCCGGTTATGATGGTTGGTCCTTGCTCTGTTGAGAAGGATTTTGACGGACTTTTGAGAGTGGCTGAGGCTGCAAAAGAAATGGGCTGCCAGTTCTTGCGCGGCGGTGCGTTTAAGCCAAGAACTTCTCCTTATGACTTTCAGGGGCTTGAGGGAAAGGCGCTTGAGTATTTAGCTAAAGCACGAGAAAAAACCGGACTTTTGATTGTTACAGAAGTTATGGATACTGCTGATGTTCCGCTTGTGGAAGATTATGCCGATATTGTCCAGATTGGTGCACGTAATATGCAGAATTTCAAACTATTAAAGGCTGTAGGTAAATGTCCTAAGCCTGTATTACTTAAGCGTGGGGCGGCTGCGACTATCAGAGAATTTTTGCTGGCGGCTGAACATATTATGTGTAACGGTAATGAAAAAGTAATACTTTGTGAGCGTGGGGTTAAGGGTTTTGATTCTACTTTTACCCGCAACACGCTTGATATCGCAGCTATTCCTATAATAAAAAAATATTCGCATTTGCCGGTGATTGCCGATCCAAGCCACGGTACCGGTCGACGTTACCTCGTTGAACCTATGTCTAAGGCTGCTTTGGTCGCCGGTGCTAACGGGTTGATGATCGAAGTCCACCATGATCCTGAGCATGCGTCTTCTGATGGTGCTCAAAGCCTTAGTATACCTTTGTTTAAAGAAACTCAACGCCGGTTAAATAAATTAATCGGTCGAATTGACTATGATAACAAGCTTTTAAAATCTAATTCGTAATAATTTTTCTGTATCGCACATAATGGAGTAAGAACTATGATTAAACCGATTTCGCAAACAGGCTATTACAAGCCGCTGAAAAAAAGTGTAAAACATTTTTTTAATCTGGAATTGATTAGGCGTTCTGTGTCGGCAGAGCGTGCTAAAATGCCCTGGTTAAGACCTTATAATTATGATATTTTTAAGTTTGATCTGAAAAATGTCGATAAAATCAAGTATTCTCGCCGCTAGGTTGTGTATAGTGCCGTTGTTGCCGCAATAGATATTCCAATTACTACATTTATAGTGTATAATATAATTACAAGTTGCATAATAAATTCTGTTTGGTCTCAAAAGATAAAGAAAACTGTTATGCAAGAGAATTGAAAGGTGCAGCTATGTCCTTTGATATAAACGGTCCAACCCCTGCAAAAGGAATACAAGAAGCTCAGTATATGCGCAATAATGGCGGTGGCGGTAATCTGGGTTACTTTCAACGTGGCAAAAAGAAAAAAAAGGATGAGAAAGAAATCGATGTGTTCACGCCGTCCGTTGATTTAGATGATGAATTTTTAAAGGATTTTGAAGAGTCAGAAAACAAAGACGGCAACCTTTTAGATAAAGTTGCCGATAAGTTTAAAAAATTTTTTGGTAACTAAGCCATCAAATCCAAACGATTTGCCAGTTGTCCGCCGGCGTTGACCGGAGGGCGTTCGCGTTTGTCCAACGCTGCAAGTCTTGATTGCAAGTCATCCGAGCCAAATTGACCGGTTTTTTGTGTTCCGCCTGCTTCTGCGCCTTGTTGTCCGCGGCTTACACCACTGACTCCGTTAACGGGGCTTTGTGCTAGTGCAGGATTAAATTTTATTCCATCTAAAAATGACATGCTCGTTCCTTAAACTAAAACTCTATATTCTATTAAAGTAAAATTTTGGTTTAAAATTGCTAGTTTTAAAAAATATGTTACATTAGTTTACAAATTCTGTTGTATTTGTGCGTTGTCATTTTTATAGCACAAACTGGAGAGAAATGAATTTATTTCGCTAACTTAAAAATTATAATAAAAAGAAAGACCCGTTAAGGTCTTGGTTTTTGGAACGAGATGAATAGTAATACGAAGAAGAGAAGGACAAACTTTTTTTATTCAAAAGTTTTGAATAGATCGTGTTTATTTTTGAAAAGATGAGGTTATTTTCTGCAGCGCAAAGCTTTAATACCTTCTGCATTCGGCTGGGCTGTGGTGTAGATATTAAAGTCATTAAGCGGCTTAAGGTACTGATTGATATACGTCTTGTTCTTGATTTTTTCAGTGCAACTTCCGCAGCTGAATTCTTCCCTAATGATCGCTGCTAAAAATGCCTGATCGTCAGTCAGGTTTGCATCCCAAATTGTTTTGACGATATCCATACTATTATTTTAAACTTTATTTCAATGAAATGCTGTATAAATCATCAATTATATATAAAATTGATACATTTGTTAATAATTATTAACATTAAAATACAAATTTTATTCTGATATAAAAATTGTATAAAGATGCTTGGAAAAAAGGGTTTTTTAGGGTAGAATCTCATTATAAATTGTGGTGTCATTATTTTACGTATAGTAGTGATAAAATATGCGCACAATGAGTGGATTTTACTGTTATATCCGTGGTTGCGGTTTTGAAACGACTGGCGGGCTTGGGGTATGGCGTTTAACTTCCGGCGAATCTGTATAAATACGTAACATGAGGAAATTTTTATATGTGTGGAATTATAGGATATGTGGGTGGCAGAGCTGTTGTTCAAATTTTGTTGGATGGTTTGAGCAAACTCGAGTATCGTGGTTATGATTCTGCCGGTTTAGCGGTTAATTCTGCGGGAAAAATTAAGGTTTTTAAGGCTGAAGGCAAGCTTAATAATTTAAAACAAGTCATGGCAAATTATGTTCTTGCTGATACGACTGCCGGCATCGGGCATATCAGATGGGCAACTCACGGCGCTCCTAACAAGGTTAATGCACATCCTCATACCTGTAATTGCGGTAAGTTGGCGCTCGTGCACAATGGTATTGTTGAAAATTACAAAGAATTGCGCGAAGAGTTGACAAAAGAAGGTTGCGTATTTAAAACAGAAACGGATACAGAAACGGTTGCGCATTTGATTGCGCATGAATATGGAAAGTGCCATTCCTTGCCTAAGGCTGTTCGGGCGGCGGCTAAGAGATTGAAAGGTGCTTATGCGCTGTGTGTTATGCATCAGGATGAACCCAATTTGCTCGTTGGTACCAGAAAAAATGCTCCTTTGATTGTTGCTCTCGGCGAAAATGAAAATTATCTCGCCAGTGATTGTCCTGCTATTATTGAGTATACAAAGAGAGTCATTTATCTTGATGATGATGAGTTTGCCGTGTTGACTCCGGATAGTGTTTTGATTACTGACTCTGATGGTAAACAGTTGTTTAAAAAAGAAGAAATATTGCCGTGGGAGCCTGTCGCTATAAACAAGATGGGTTATAAGCATTTTATGCTCAAGGAAATTCACGAGCAGCCGGATGTAATTAGAAATGCTTTGTCCGGAAAACTTCACGATATGAATGCTCCGATTGTTTTGGATGAGGTTAAGCTCACAGCTGATGAGATACGTAATTTGAAACGAATTGAGATTATCGCCTGCGGTACGTCCTTGCACGCTGCTATGATTGCGAAATATGCTATTGAGGCATTCACTAATATACCCGTTGATGTTGAATGTTCAAGTGAATATATATATCGGAAAACTGTCACTGACGCTAAGACTCTTGTGATCGGGATATCTCAATCCGGTGAAACTTCGGATACGATTACCGCAATACGTCAGGCGAAGGCGGTCGGGTCTCATGTTTTAATTATTACGAATCGTCCTGATTCTATTATGGCAAGAGAGGCTCACAGTCTTATCCCTGTCAATGCAGGTATTGAGGTTAGTGTTGCTGCTACGAAATCTTTCAACGCTCAACTGATTGCGTTGTATTTATTTGCTCTGTTTGTTGCTGAAACTAAAAAATCATTTGATGAAGGTTATATTGCCAAGTTGAAGCATGAGTTGATTCAGTTGCCGCCCAAAATAGAAATGATTCTTTCTCATAAGGAAACGATCATGAAGTGTGCAAAGACTTTTGCTTCATTTAGGAATTTTATCTACATAGCAAGAGGCATAAACTATGCTACTGCGCTGGAGGGGGCATTGAAACTTAAGGAAATCAGTTATATCAATGCAACCGGATATCCTGCCGGTGAGTTGAAGCATGGACCTATTGCAATGCTGGATGAGACAATGCCTGTTTTAGCCATACTTATGCCCGGTGTGGTTTATGATAAGGTGCTTTCTAATGCAGAGGAGGCTAAGGCAAGAAATGCAAGGTTGATTGCGCTTACTTCATCGGAGGATGTGGCTTTGGAAAATCTGTTTGAGTATATTCTTAAGGTGCCTCCGGTTGATGAGTATCTTTCGCCTGTTATTGCTTCGGTTCCGTTGCAGTTGCTTGCGTATTATATTGCCGAGTTCTTGGGCAAGGATGTCGATCAGCCCCGTAATTTGGCTAAGTCGGTTACTGTTGAATAATGGCAATTCTTACTGATGAAATTAAAATAGCTCGTATTGGTAAACTCTCATCTTCTTATATTGAGGCTAAGATTGTGGAGCTTGGGTTTTTGCCTTTGCGATGGGCTATTGTTAATGTTGATGAGAACTTTCTCACCGTTAGTGTTTCGTATCAAAAAAATTCGTAAGCTTTTAGTGATTGTGCAGATTTTTTTATATATTTTTTGCTCTTAAAATTACGTAAATTGGGTTGTAGGTCAGTTTGACTTTAGAGCCTTGTGAGAAGTTTTCTTTGTAAAATTTTTCAAAATGTTTGAGTTTTGTATATGTCCAGCTTAGCGATTTCAAGCCGTTTGTGCCCGAATGTTTAATGTGTTTTAGGACTTCAATTGGTGAGTTGAAATACGGTTGGATTATGTTTTCATCGTAGTATATTATTTCATAATCCTTTTCGCATAGCTGTTTTAGCCTTTCGGATTTCAGGTAATTTAACGAAATCCCTGTCGTTTCTTTTATTTCTCTGTAGTTTAATTCACCAAATGTTGTGAATGCAAAAATTCCTTCAGGTTCGAGCAATTTTTTTATCTTTAACAGTAATTCTTCAATATCACAAATCCATTGCATTACAGCGTTGGATGCTATAAGATCGAATTTTTCTTCAAGTTCAATCTTTTCAATATCGCCGGCTATAAAGTCTGAGTTGTGGAGAATTTTTTTTATGTAATTTTCTGATTCTTCCATGATGTCGTTGGTCAGATATTTCTTAAAATTCAGACCGGCGATAATATTTTTTGTCAAACTGCCTGTACCTGCACCAAATTCAAATATTCTTTCAAATTCATTGCCGCAATATTCAACAATTTTTGAAGCAAGTATTTTTGCCATTTCAGCTTGAACAAGTGCAGATTTTTCATAGGTTGCGAGATTTTTTTGAAAACGAACTTTTACGAGATTTTTGTCTAACATAATTCTTCAAGATTTTTAAAATAATAGAACGGAAAATGTCCTGATTCTATTATATTTACAATAGGATGGTTTTTCAAAGAAATCCAATAATTTTTCTGATTTTTAGTGGGGATTATTCTGTCTTTTGTGCCTATATATACCTTGTCGAAGTTATATTCAAGCGTATTTTTTTTGGCAAAATATTTTTTTAGCATAGAAAGTTCAAATAATGAATTTTCAATCTCTCTTGTCGGCAAATTATCGTTGAATAAGTCAAGATGTTCTTTTTTAATGAATAGCCGTTCTCTAAACTTTACGGCAGTACCCATGGTCATGTTTTCCAAAGTTAAACTGAACATTTTTTCGGGCACCCCATAATCGCCAAGCGCACATAATGTTCCGTTAACGGCTGTTTTGGATGAAAAATCCGGCAATTGTTCTTTAACAAGTGCACTTACATAAACACCGTATGAAAATGCTATTAATTTTATGTCTTGATATTTGGAAAAGTCAAACCCGATCTCTAAATTGCTGTAATCGTACAGGTACAAGACATCCGAATCTGTTTTTACGGGCAAGAACGGACGTTCATCCATACCCCACCCGCAAAAAACTACTATTAGTGATTTCGTATTATTTTTTAGAAGAAAACTATTCATAAGCAATTATTTTATGGCATTTTTTATTCTAAGTGCGACACGTTCCTTGCCAAGTATTTGCAACACAGCAACCATATCCGCACCGTGAGTTCTGCCTGTTACTGCGGCACGAATTGCCCACATTGTTTCTTTGGGTTTTATTCCTTGCTCTTTAAAGTATGTGCGAAGTTCGCCCAGTTGCTCGTGAAGTTTTTCTTCGTCTTCAAAATCCCATTTTGAAATTTCATTCGCATCTACATACTTTAACACCGTTTGAGATTTTTCAGTATTGAGCACGGTTTCTTGAACTTCCGGTTCTACTTCAACGTTTTTGCCAAAGAAGTATTTTACGTCGTTTGTTAAATCTGACAAGATCGTTATAGGTTCTCTTGTCACTTCAATCATTTTTTCAAGTTGCGCCTGAGAAAGTTCATTCAGGTCGTAATCCTTTAAAAATGGTTTTGCAAGTTCCGTAAGCTTTTTAATATCCATTTTTTTGATATATTGACCGTTCATCCAGTTTAGTTTGTCGTATTCAAAGATAGAGTTTGAGGATGAAACTTCGTGTATACGAAAATCTTGTACAATTTCGTCGAGTGATTTAATTTCTTGACCGTCAGAAGGTGACCAACCTAAAAGCGCCACGAAATTGATCAATGCGTCGGTCAGATAACCTTTTTCTACAAATTCTGACACGGCTGTAGCTCCATGGCGTTTTGAGAGTTTGCTTCTGTCGGGCGCTAGTATCATTCCCAAGTGTCCAAACTCAGGGACTTTTGCTCCCAGTGCTTCATAGATAAGTATTTGTTTTGCGGTATTAGATATGTGATCTTCACCTCTTATTATGTGTGATATCTTCATTTCCATATCGTCTATAACTACTGCAAAATTGTATGTCGGAGTACCGTTTGATTTCATTATTACAAAGTCGCCGATGAGGCTGTTTTCAAACTTTAAGTCGCCTTTAACCATATCCGTGAACTTTGTTTCACCGGTTTCCGGAACGTGAAAACGGATTGATGGTTTTCTGCCTTCTTTTTTGTATTGTTCTTTTTGTTCTTCAGTCAAATGGCGGCATTTACCGGAATATACGTGCGGTTTTTTGTTCTTGATTGACTCTTCTTTTTCTGCTTCCAGTTCTTCCTGCGTGCAGTAGCATTCATACGCATAGCCTGCTTCAATAAGTTTTTGAGCATATTTCGGGTAAATATCAAATCTGTCCGATTGTTGATAAGGTCCGTATGGACCTCCGACATCAGGACCTTCATCCCAATTTAAGCCCAGTGCTTTCAAGCTGTCATAGATGTTTTGTATATATGCTTGACTTGAGCGGTCAAGATCGGTGTCTTCTATTCTTAGAACAAATTTTCCGTTATTTTTCTTTGCAAAAAGATAGTTGAACAACGCTGTTCTTGCTGTTCCTACGTGCAAATTTCCGCTCGGTGAGGGGGCTATTCTGACTCTTATTTCTGAATCCATTTTTATACTCCTGATTGATTGTTTCCGTATTTAAATTTTACATCAAACAAAAAAATAATTTCGTTCACAACTTATTTAGTCTTTATTTTTCAGTTAGTTTGTTCAATCTTTGCTGTTTACCAAAAAAATTTACAAAAATTGATATGCCATAATTTCTTTTAGACTATAATAGGAATATGGAAGAAAAGAAGAAAATAAAAGTTGCCTTTCCGCATATGGGTACAATCTATGTTGTATGGGCAAGTGCATTGAGAAGGCTCGGGGTTGAACCGTTTGTTCCTCCTTATACCAATAAAAAAACATTGTCTTTGGGGACTAAGCATAGTCCTGAGTCGATTTGTTTACCTTACAAATTGATTTTAGGTAATTTTATTGAGGCAATTGAAGGCGGTGCGGATTATGTAGCTATGATTTCATCACCGGGGATTTGCAGGTTGGGCGAGTATGGCGATAGTATACATAATGTTCTTAAGGATTTGGGCTATGATGCAAAATATGTTGAACTCCAGTTGTATGACGGGTTCAAGGGGATGTATCGGTTTATGTCTGAAATTAGCGGTTGTCAAAACCCTGTTATGATTATGAAATCTATTTATACCGCTGTTACTAAGGTCTTTGCTATTGATCGGCTTGAAAATCTTTTGTCTTATTATCGTGCAAGAGAAGTTAAGGTCGGTAGCGCTGAGCGGGCTTTTAATAAAGGTTTGAAATTGATCTATGACGCTAACAACAGCAAAGAGCTTAAAAAAGCTGAAAAGGCTGCTGCTATAGAAATGAAAAAAGTGGAAATTGACCCTAATCGTGATGTCGTTTATGTCGATATGACCGGTGAAATATTCCTTGTACAAGATACTTTTTCTAACCAGAATATTGAACGTGAGTTGGGTAAAATGGGTGTGCAAATCCGCAGAACTCTCACTGTATCAAGCTTTTTGAAAGATGCTATTATTCCGAAGATCTTTAAAAAAGGTGAAACTCACCTTGAACGGGCATTTAGGCTAGCAAAACCTTACCTGTCAAGAGATATAGGCGGCGATGCTCTTGAATGTATTTCAGATGTGGCTTATGCTAATGAACGTGGTATTGATGGAATTATACATATAAGTCCGTTTACTTGTATGCCTGAAATTATGTCTCAGAACATCTTTCCGGCTATGAGAGAAAATTGTGAAATCCCTATTTTGCCGCTGATTATGGA
Source organism: uncultured bacterium (assembly GCA_949291445.1). Lineage (GTDB taxonomy): Bacteria > Cyanobacteriota > Vampirovibrionia > Gastranaerophilales > Gastranaerophilaceae > Spyradomonas. The sequence continues at coordinate 26,621 of CASEVT010000037.1, forward strand.
TGAACAAACCGGACGTGCCGGTTATATAACCCGCCTTGAGGCTTTTGTTGATCTAATGCGCAGAAGAAAACGTAAAAAAGCTGCTGAAGCTAAATCAAGTGCAGTCGGTGTTTAGGTGTCTTTTTGAACTTAGATTGGGAGATTTTATAATTCGACGCAAATGGCTTTATTGAGCATTCGATCCCATCTGTAGTAACTGTAGTATACCGTTGCGTTTTTTAAGACTTCTATCCAGATTTTTTTTCTGTATGGAAAACGTTTTATGTCGCGGTTGATGTATTGGATTGCAATCATAGTTTCGATACCCTTTGTTACCCTCAGGATTTCACATTGTGCCGGATCGGTTTTTGTCCCTTTTTCTGCACACCACGAAAATAATGCATCCTCTTTTTCACTTTTGAGCGTTTCAAGTTTTATATCATTACCGAATTTTTCATAATTTGGTCCCATTACCGTTTCGACAAAAGTGTCTGCATCTTCGTTATTGCCGTTTGCTTTGTAAGAATGAAATACTAACATTTCTACCCAGTTGGTTTTGCTGTCGTAGACGGGTATAAATTTTGCAATTACTTCCTGATTGTCAGTGTCACGGACGTACGATATTAGTCTCCAGTCTCGATCCGGATAGTGTAAAATCGCTGTTTCGTACGAAAATACACCGAGCGGAATTGCACAGAGTACGATTGCGGCAATAAGTTTATACAATTGTCCACGCAGGTTTTTCATTTGCTACTAAGATTTCTATCCCTTCTTTTGCAAAAATTTCCTTGACTTTTTCAGAGAAAAACTTCTCTGATTCAAAATGCCCTATATCAAGCAAAATCATGTTTTTAACATCAAGCGCGCTGTGATATTTTACGTCAGAAGTTATGTAAACGTCACATCCTTCAACCTCTGCTATAAATTCTGCTCCGGCCCCCGCACAAATCGCAATTTTTTCAATTTCCTGTTTGCTTGATTTGTTTATAAGTTTTATATTTTCTATCTCGAGCGTTGTTTTTAGAACTTGCAAAAATTTGTCAATCTGCATTTTAAAGGGCAGACAACCGCATTTTACATAATCATTAATCGTTTCTATATTTTGTAAATTTAATTTTTCCGTAAGTATATCTGTTGTGCCGCCTTTTGCTTTATCAAAATTGGTGTGGGCACTGTAGATTTGAATGTTATTTTTAATCGCCTTGATATATATCGGGTTCTCAATCTTCTTGATTCCTCTGAAAATCAACGGGTGGTGCGATATTATCAAATCACAACCAAGATTTATCGCAAGCTCCAGCACATCTTCGGTTACGGTTAAGCAAGATAAGATCTTGTCTGCCGTATCATTATGCAAGTTAATCTGCCAACCCGAATTATCCCATTCCTCAGCGGTCTGCGGCGGTGCGAAGCGTTCTATTATTTCTATAACCTCTGTAACTTTTCTCATTTTTGATTTTCCGTTTAAAGATAATTTTGTATATTTGTTCTGCAATATTTTCTTTTGTATTTTTTTCTATCTTTGTGGCGTTGAGATTTTTATCTATTACAATGACTTCGTTCAAATCCGAACCAAACCCGATGTCACTTCTTGAGATGTCGTTTGCTACTATGAAATCACAGTTTTTTCTTTTTATTTTTGACTCTGCATTAGCAATTAAATCATTGCTTTCTGCGCAAAATCCGACAATCTTCTGTTCAGGTGTTTTTATTGTGCCTAATTCTGCAAGAATATCAGGGTTTTTTACAAGTTTTATTACCAATTCATCGCAATTCTCTTTTTTGATCTTTTTTTCACAAACTTCAATCGGTCTGTAATCTGCAACTGCTGCTGCCATAATTATTAGATCGGCGGATTTTGAATTTTCAATGACGGACTCTCGCATTTCTTTAGCTGTCTTAACGTTGATAATTTCATAATTGCGCTTTAAATTGACCGTTGATATAAGCGTTACCTTTGCACCCGCCTCGTTAGCTTTGTCTGCAAGAGCTATCCCCATTTTGCCGGAACTGTAATTGCCGATATACCTTACCGGATCAATGTTCTCTTTCGTTCCGCCTGCTGTTATTAGAATTTTCTGCCCTTTCAAAAACTCCGATTTGCCGAGTGTTTTTTTTGCTGCGTTAAAAATTTTTTCTAATCCGGCAAGTCTGCCTTTTCCGTTTGTTCCGCAAGCAAGATATCCATCATCCGGCTCAATTATTTCGTAATTATTTGATTTAAGTTTTTTTATATTTTCACAAACAAATTTGTTTTCCCACATTCCGGTATTCATTGACGGTGCGATAAGGATTTGCTTTTTGTAAGCACAGACAAGTGAGGTTAAAAGATTGTCGCATATTCCGTTTGCAATTTTTGATATAGTATTTGCGCTTGCCGGTGCGATTATGAACAAATCTGCCCAATCACACAAACAAATATGCTCGGGTTTTTTGTCTGTTGTCTTAAATTGTTCCGTATAAACAGGATTCTGTGAAAGTGTTTCCAATGTTAATTCGCTTACAAATTCTCTCGCATTCGGGGTAAGTACAATTTTTACGTTTGCATTTTCTCTTTTGAACATTCTGACCAGTTCACAGATTTTATATGCTGCGATTGCGCCTGTTATTCCAATCAGTATATTTTTATTCTCTAGCATATGCTAATTATATATGAAACTTTATTTAATTGAAAATATGACTAAAACAAAAAATTAGCATACAAAAAAGCAGCCACGCTTAATGGCTGCTTTTCTATGTGAATTTTTATATTAACCTTTCATTTGGCTTGCAACTTCTTCTGCAAAGTTGTCTTTTCTCTTTTCAAGACCTTCGCCCAGTGTGTAGCGGATGAAAGATTCAATACTTAATTTTCCTTCGATCAGCTTTTCTACTGTTTCATCGGGGTTTTTAACAAAAGGTTGTTCAAGAAGACATCTTGATGCCATCAGTTTGTTGATTCTTCCTTCAACAATCTTGGCTCTGATATTTTCGGGTTTGTTTGCTAAATCTTCTTTACCCATTTCGATTCTTGTTTCTTCATCAATAACCGATTGAGGAATTTCTTTTCTTGAAACGAAATCAGGTGCAGATGAAGCTATGTGAAGACAGATGTCTTTTGACAGTTCTTCGTTAGCGGCACTCGTTTTCAAAAGTACGGCAATTTTGTTGTTATGAACATATTTTGCCAGATTGCCTTCAAGAATCTCAAATCTTCTGATTGTGATCTTTTCACCAATCGTTGCGATTTTTTCTTTTACAATTTCTTCAATTGTTTTTCCGCAAACCGGACATACAGAAGCATTCAATTCTTCAACACTTGCAGGCTTTTTCGCTACAATTTGTTTTGCAATATTGTTTACAAGTTCCTGAAAATCTGCGTTTTTAGCAACAAAGTCAGTTTCACAGTTTACTTCTAAAACTGCACCTACACCGTTGTCGATGTATGCTGCAACTATACCTTCAGCAGCGATTCTGCCCATTTTTTTGTCAGCAGAAGCAATACCTTTTTGTCTCAAAAATTCAATAGCTTTTTCCATATCGCCGTTATTTTCAACCAGTGCTTTCTTTGCATCCAAAATTCCGGCTCCGGTTTTCTCTCTCAATTCTTTTACCATAGAAGCGGTTACGTCCATCGATTAATCCTTTCTAATTGTTTATCTCTAAACATTATAAATCATATTTTTAAAAAAGGCGGACAGTCTGCCCGCCTGTAAAATAACTAATTCTATTACGCTTCGGTACTTACTTCTTCAGCTTTAACTTCCTCAGTTACGCCGGCATCTTCTGCTTTAATGCTTTCTGCCTTTGCACCTGCGGCTTTGTTTTCTCTGAGTTGCTTTCCTTCCAATACTGCATCTGCAAGTTTTGAAGCAATAAGTTTAATTGCTCTTATTGCATCATCGTTGCCGGGGATGATGTAGTCTATTCCTTCCGGATCAGCGTTTGTATCTGCAAGACAGATTACGGGTATATGCAATTTGTTTGCTTCTGCAATCGCTATGTCTTCTTTCTTTTGATCAACTACAAAAATTAAATCCGGCATACCGCGCATTTCTTTGATACCGCCCAATGTTTTGCTTAATTTTTCAAGCTTTCTTGTCATTTGAGCAATTTCTTTTTTAGGTAACTGGTTGATCGTTCCGGAGTTTACAAAATCTTCAATCTCTCTCAATTTGTTAACTCTTGTGCGAATGGTTTCGAAGTTAGTGAGCATTCCGCCCAACCAGCGTCTGTTGATGTAGTACATTCCGCATCTTTCTGCTTCTTGTGCTACTACTTCTGATGCTTGTTTTTTTGTTCCTACAAAAACAATATTTTTACCGCGTGCGGCAAATTCTTTTACGATATTGTATGCTTCATCAAGTTTTTCGGATGTTTTTCTTAAGTCTAAAACATAAATACCATTTCTTGCACCGTAAATATACGGTTTCATTTTGGGGTTCCATCTTTGTGTTTGGTGTCCGAAGTGTACTCCGGCTTCCAGTAATTCAATCATTGATGCTACCGGCATCTTTTTCTCCTTTTCTCGGTTTGAGCTTCTCTGTTTATGTTGAACTCAAAACCTGCTTGTTGTAACCAAGGTTCTTACTTTCCCATCTTAAAAGATTAACAAACTATTTCCATTCCCTTAAGACTAAGGTTTCCCTTTTTAGAAAAGGTTCACCCTATCGTACTTGTGCAAACCTTATTTCATATTACTACAAACATATCTTCTTGCAACATGCCGTATATTATGCGTTGTAGTTTTATTTCGGGTTTAAATTTTTGACTTGTTTTTTAGGCACGGAGTATCTTTTTCCTTTTTTAATTTTCTAATTTTAGTACTTTCGGGTAATTTTTTTTCCTTTTTATATTTGTGTTTGGGAGTTTTATTGCCTGTTAATCCAAGTTTTTTGCGTTTATCTTTTTGAGCTTTTTTTGATCTTTGTGCAATTGAGAGAAATTTAAATGCGGTTTAATTTGTATAAGATGTTTGAATCTGCCTGATTATACGGGCGAATCGGCTTAAGTGATTTTTTATCAGAAATCGGACGGTGATATTATGAAAAGACAAATTTTCTTCCTTGTTTTTTTATTTTTAATGGGTACTTGCGGTTTTTCTGCCGGTGCTTTAACCGAACAAATTTCACAAATTGAAAACAGTTATTTCGGATATAATTTTCCGTCTGATTCCGATATTAAACGTATTGAACGCCTTGAGAAAGCTGTTTATGGCAGGATTGGACAGGGTTCTGAGGTTAAACGTGCTCAAAAATTGTATAATGATTTGCAGGCGAATCTTTCTGTTGATGAATCCGATTATTCTACAAGCAGTACTCCTGAAGAATTGCCCGAAGCCGAAAAAGATGTCAGATATCCTGTTGTGGACAAGATAGAACAAAAGGTTTTTAAAAAAACTTATCAAAATGAGGACATATATTTGAGGCTTTCACGGCTTGAAAAACAGGTATTTAAAAAAGAAAGCAACAGTTCTCTTAATGAACGTGTGGATAATCTTAGAAATACCATTCTCGGGTCGGTTGCACTCAACGACGAGGCTGTGAACATACGTGGGTATGATCCGCTCAATGATTCTGATGATGATTTATCCGACAATTCTCATTATAACTATTATTCTCCCCAAAATACCAGAAATCGTGTGGCTAAACCTGATTTTCGTACTTATGATACGGCACAAAATTATGATCTGGATATGCTTGAAAAAACCGTGTTTAACAGAAAGTTCTCAGGCGAAATGCCCGCTCAGCGTCTCGCCCGTCTTGAAAACTCCGTTTTCAATAAAACTTTCTCTGATGCCGATGATTCAAGAATTCAACGACTACTTGCCGCTACTACCGCACAAAAAACTTCTCGAAATTATGACAATAACACGCTTATGCAGCGCTTGAATACCGGCATGCAGATTGGAGGGATTATTTTGATGGTTTTAGCAATGATTTTATAAACTCTCTCAGTCCCGGTTTTTTCTCCTTTACTTTTATCGATGTGTAGTCGTTTTCGCCTACTTTTGCTATTGTCGGTTTCGTTGTTTCTATCTGGCTTATTTTGCTCAGATCATTCAATCTGCATACCCCCTGCACTTTGTCACAGGCCGCATATGCGCATGTCGCCGACATTAATGCCAGTGTCAGTATTGTTATAAAATTCGTTTTCATATCATTTATACTCCGCTTTACTATCCTTTATACTTTTTCGTATAAGTTCTACATATTTACATTTTTATCTTTTTTTAATTATTTACATTGCCCGAAAGTGCTAAATAACTAAATTTCTATTGTATTTATAAATTTTTTGTTCTTTTTGTAAACATTTGTTACGATTTGCGTAGTAAACCCTAAAGTTTTTCTGAAAAATGCCGATATAAATCATGTAGATATGCATATCAAGTTGTAAATATCAGTTCCTGTCCTGCTTGATTAACATTAACTGTAAAGATTAAAGCAACTAAAAATACTTGGCAAAACCAATTGAAGACGGTAATAGCTAAATAGAAGGTCGAATATGATTCTTGAGTACAAAGTAAACGAAATCCACGTTCAGCCGGCATGGCTTAAGACACTCTATGAACTGATAGAGGAATTGAACTGTAAATGCCAGACTTATATTGATGAGTCTTATAACAGGACATACAAACATTTCTCCAGAACACGAATTATACAAATTTACGGTTCAGATACAATGCTGTCTTGGCTGAAACTGAGAATGGAAAGGTATCTTCACTTTATCGATGCTTTCAACGAACGCCCTGAAATACAGGCATCTATGAAAGAAGAAACTGAATAAAAATTTAATAACTGCTCCCAATAAAGTGTTTTGGCACTGCGATACTTCGTGGTGCATTTTTCTTGAGAATTTTTGTCGGATTCTTCTGTTTCAGTTTTTTAGTACAATATAAAGGTGCTCTTTACACTAAAAAAATATTATACTATAATGTTAGAGCTCTGATATTTTGAGTGAAGAGAGGATACCTGAACCG
>CASEVT010000038.1 GCA_949291445.1 uncultured bacterium
CAGATGAAATTGCTGACAGTGATGAATTAATGCTGCATATAAGCGATTTTATGCTCAACAGTTGAGATTGATTTAAATCAACATCACCCAATTTTAAGTAAATCTTTTGGTTATGTGCCGGTTCCTGCTCTAAAATTGTGCTCAACTCATAAACTATATCAGCAGGACTCAATGCATACGATAAATCAATCAAATAAAAATCTTGTAAATTATTTTCCATATCCGACACCTTCTCTCCTGTGGTGCTTTTCAAACTATATTAATCAATATACAGCGAATTACGACCATATAGACAAATATATACGATACTCTCTTTTCAGTTTCACTCCTGTTAACATAATAGCGCTAATTGCCTTACATATAGAGAAGAGCTACAGAAAATATCCGTAATTAAAGGATATACGAAATACTTACAGATTACAATTATTTAAAAACTTTTGTATCAAAATATTTATATTTTTAACAGTATATAAAACACAATCAAACATAAGTTATCCGAAAAATTATCATCGGAATCCGAAACTAATCACCACTTTGGTCAATTTTTATATTTACGACTTCAAGGAGTGTTTCTTTTTCGCCGATTTTTTCAGGATAATCTTTCTTATCTTTTTTCAATGATTTAATTTTGTCATCGATTCCGGAGATTTGGGATTTATAATTTTCATAAGTACTTTTTAAAGTTTCAGCCTCACGCTCAAGCGCTTCAACAGCTTTACCTGATTGTTCAAAATCCTGTTTAGCCTTTTCCAAATTTTCCATAGCAGCCCTTAGAGCATTTTTAGATTCTTCTTTTTTAGATTTCAAGCTACTAATCTCAGATTGCAGAGCAGATACATCCTGACCGGCAGCCTGCATTTGAGAGAGTTGAGCTTCTTTTGCCGCCAAATTCGTATTGATATCGTCTAGATCATTTCTAATATCTGATACAGCTTTCTCGCACTGTTTTTGATATTTTCCGGATTTATTAAATTCACCGCGGGCATTGCCGAGTTCTTTTTGTTTGTTATCACTGTCGGCTTTAGCCTTTTGAGCAGTTGAGTTTAAAGATTCTTTTTGTTGTTCATAACTTTCAATTGTTGAATCTATATTTGCATAATAATCTTTCATCGTGTCAAGTTCAGATTCAAGATTGCTTTTATATTCGGTTAGTTCAGATAGGTCTAACCCGTCCAACTCAGAAGTACTCGTCGGAGCGTCACCATCAACAACTATATCCTCTTGTGAGTGAACTTTTATTTCTTCACCACCGTCAGCTTGTGGATTAGAAGCAGCTTTATTCTTTTGGAACAAAGAAAGTATACCGCCGACTAAACCAATACCGGCAGTAACAAATCCGCCTATCATCAATGCTTTTCCAAGTCCATTAAACATTCTGTCCCAGAAACTTGTCTTTTGGTAGGATTTAAGATAGTTACAGGTATTATATTTATCACTCAGATCATATCCTGTATTAAAATATTTGCAGTCACAATTTCCATATGCAACACTGAATACATCTCTAGTTTTAAGATCCATTCTGGTAACATTGCTGCCAATGTTATAGTTGCTGGGCTTTATCCTTGATACGCCCAAATCACTAAAGTTATTAAAAAGATTTACACCGGTACCGATTTGAGAATTTATATTATTGATATTCGCACTATCGGATATGGCCGGTCTTTTTACTAAATATGAGCTATTCTGTTGTACGTCTTTTGGTGAGCCCATGTTGCCCTCTCGTGATTTTTACTCTCTTATATGTATAAAGTATATACTCTTTAAATAATTGCCTTTTTTGCTTCTAAGTGTTAACATTTCTTAACATTTCAATTTAACATACACGCAATTTACAAACGAAAAGCTTTTTTATTTATATAGCAGTAGAAAAAAAAATGAGTTAAAATATAATTATGGATAAAATTACAGATATAACAGAAAAATTAAAGCAGCAAAAAAAGCCTGACGAAACCCAAAACGGCAAATCAAACGCAAAAGTGACAAATCCGATATTTAAAAAACTGGTAACTTTTGCTAATCAAAACCTGACAAAAAAATTTGATATTAATGATATATTAAAATAATCGTGTTAAAAGTAAAAATATAAATAGCTGAGAATAATGTATTGGATAAAAAACATTCTGTTTTTAGAGTTGACTAAAAACCAAAAGTCATCACTCTTAAGCTTCTTAAAAATTTTTGTAAAAAAGCATATAGAAAAGAGCCCTGAAGAAATTTTGGGTCTATTCATAGAGGACGAAACATACTATAACAATCAAAATAATCCGCATTTTGAATGGATAATTGAAGAATTCGAAAAAGACAAATTTATAAGTGAGCTAAAAGTATATATAAGCGAATGCAAGAAAGTGCTTGAAGAAAAGAACAAACAAAAATTACAAACAGCCAAGCTAAAAGAAGAATTAAAACAACAAAAACGAAAAACACAAGAAACGGCAATGGCAAAACAAAAGCCGACAAAAAAGCAACTCTACTACTATGAAAAGCTCTGTTCCAGATACAACATTGAAAAAGTTGACATCAAAGGACTTTCACGTTTAGATTTAAAAAATATGATAGGAAAAATTCTCGATGCACAATCTGCGCCAAAAGTTATATGAAATGTATAAGTCAAAAAATTACAGTGAATCAGAAGCCACAGCAGAAATAGACTTCGCATCAGAAGCAATATGCGGATTAAGTAAAAAGGACATACTGCTGGGGAAAAACCCAACCGAACAAGACAAAGAAAATATAATAAAAGCAATAACACGCAGAATAAAAACACAAGAACCTCTAGCGCAAATCTTAGGGAAGTCATATTTTATGAACGAAGAGTTCATAGTATCAAAAGAAACGCTTATCCCCAGACCGGAAACAGAACTTCTTGTCAACAAAGCCATTGAATTAATAAACAAAAACAAATACACACAAGTACTGGACCTAGGAACAGGAACAGGTTGTATAGCCTGTATGATAGCAAAACTAACAAAAGCACAAGTAATCGGTGCGGACATATCCAAAGACGCATTAAAAATAGCACTCGATAACGCAATGAAAATGAAGCTTATGAACCGTGCATTGTTTAGAAAGTCCGATTTCTTTTCAAACATAGATGAAAAATTTGACCTTATAGTATCAAATCCCCCCTATATCCCTAAAAAAGAAAAAAACAGCCTGCAAAAAGAAGTCAGTATATATGAGCCTGAATTAGCACTGTTTACGGAGGATGAGTACGGAATAGAGAATTATGAAAAAATAATTTCACAAGCTTCAAAATACCTGAAACCTAAAGCACATTTAATATTTGAAATAGGCATAAATCAATCAAATCTGGTAAAAGACATATTGATATTCTACGGCTACAAAAATATAAAAATAATCAAAGACCTAAGCGCAATAGACAGAGTTCTTAGCGCTAAATACGAAGAGCAATAACCAAATTTACATTTACTGTTATTTAACATATAATCTAAGTTATGAAGCAAAAAGAAATAAGAAAAAAACTGGTAGACTCAAAGCGAATTGTATTCAAATTCGGGACAAACGTGCTGAGAAACGACCAGCGCGAAATATCCTTATCAAGGATATATTCATTCATAGAAGAGCTTTCACTGCTCAAACGAGAAGGTAAAGAAATAATAATCGTAACCTCAGGGGCGGTTGGTCTGGGTGCAAAGAAGCTTAACGTAGACTCAAATGAAAGTGTAGCATTAAAGCAGGCCTGTGCGGCAGTAGGGCAATGCGGATTAATGTCTATATACGAAGACGGTTTTGGAAAATACGGCATTATCACCGCACAGATTTTGCTCACAGAAGAAGATTTCACACAAAGAAAAAAATACTTAAGTCTGTCGGAAACACTAAACACGCTACTTTCAATCGGTGCCCTGCCAGTAATAAATCAAAACGATACAGTATCGACATCTGAATTAGACTTTTATGGAGATGCATTCCACACAAGTTTTTCAGACAACGATAAACTATCAGCACTAGTAGCAAGCGAACTTGGGGCAGATTTACTGGTTGTATTGTCAGATATAGACGGACTTTTTGACGACAATCCCAAAGAAAACCCCGACGCTAAAATAATAAGAATTGTAGATGATGTAACCGAAGACATCGAAAAATACGCCAGAAACGCATCGAAAGGCGGTCGTGGCGGTATGAAAACCAAACTTGAAGCAATGAAGGTTGTTACACGTTCTGGCGGAATGGCTTTGATAGCAAATGGAAAAGAACCGCACATAATAAAACGACTTTTCAATAAAGAAGAGCTTGGAACTGTATTTTTACCGATAGAAAACCTTCCAAATAAGAAAAGATGGATTGCTTACGCAACGAACATTAACGGTCAGTTGATAGTAAATGACGGGGCAAAAAAGGCGATTATAGAAAAAGAATCGAGTCTTTTGCCAATTGGTGTCACGGAGATAAGAGGCGATTTTCAAAAAGGTGAAATCGTAAGCATTTTGGACTCGAACAATGTTGAATTTGCAAGAGGAATGATAAACTATAATTGCAGTGATTGCAGAAAGATTATGGGTGAACATTCCGATAACATAATTAAAATATTGGGTTACAAAAATTATGATGCAATAATAACCCGAGATAACATAGCAAAATTATAAAGTTGAGGAATAATGACAAACTTAAAAAAAATAGCGCAAAATGCAAAACTTGCCTCATATACTTTGGCATCATTAAGCCGTGAAATAAAAGACAAATCATTGCTCAAAATAGCGGAAACTATTGAAGAAAATAAAGAAAAGATAATAGAAGCCAATAAAAAAGATCTTAAAGAAGCACAGAAAATGCTTGATGCAGGTGAAATTAATGCCTCAACATATAATCGTTTAAAACTTGATGAAAATAAAATGAGAGACATGATTCAAGGAATAAAAGACGTAGCAAACCTTGAAGATCCAGTAAACCAAAAGCAATGGGCAATGAAACTGGATGACGGATTGGACTTGTATAAAGTAAGCTGCCCGATAGGAGTTATTGGGGTTATCTTTGAAGCAAGACCGGATGTCATACCGCAAATAGCGTCACTGGCTGTGAAATCTGCAAACGCAGTATTGCTAAAAGGCGGCAAAGAGGCAGTAAACACAAACACTATATTAGCAGAACTCATAAATAATGCACTAAATACAATCGAAGAATTTCCAAAGGGTGCAGTTAATTTATTATTCACAAGAGACGATGTTAATGAAATGCTAACAATGGAGAAATACATTGACCTGATTATACCGAGAGGCGGCAATTCATTAGTCAAATACATCAAAGAGAACACTAAAATACCGGTTTTAGGTCACGCTTCAGGGATTTGCCATATATACGCAGATGAAACACTTGATACTGAAAAAGCAATAAAAATATGTGTAGACGCAAAAACACAATATCCAAGCGCTTGTAATGCAGTAGAAACAATACTAATAAATAAGAATATACTGGAGGAATTTTTGCCCGAACTAGTGAATGCACTTGAATCAGCAGGGGTAAGAATAAAGGCAGATGAAGATTGCAGAAGAATTGTAAAACATTTAGAGCCGGCAGACAAAGAGGATTGGGCAACGGAATACGGCGACAAAACAGTATCTGTTAAATCAGTAAAAGATATTTTTGACGCAATCGCCCATATAAATGTGTATGGTTCAGGGCATACTGACTGCATTTTGTCATTAAACCCCGGAAAGATTGAATTATTTATGAATCTTGTAGATTCAGCCGGAGTATTTGCGAATGCATCGACAAGATTTGCCGATGGATTTAGATATGGCCTGGGCGCAGAGGTAGGAATTTCAACAAACAAAACACATGCTCGCGGGCCGGTAGGATTAGAGGGGCTCACAATATACAAATACAAGTTGTACGGCTCCGGTCAGACAGTAAACGATTATTGCGAAGGCAAAAAAGAATTCAAACACGAAAGATTGATATAATGCCCCAATATGCATATATACATATACCGTTTTGCAAAAGAAAATGCGGATATTGTTCATTCACATCGTTTGCAAAAATAGAACTAATCCCGGAATACATTAATAAATTACAAGAAGAAATAAAATATTTTTACAAAGGTGAACCGCTTAAAACCCTATATATAGGTGGAGGTACGCCTTCACTAATCAAGCCGGATGATGTAAATCGTATTCTTAGCAGCTTCAATATCAACAAGAGCACAGAAATCACAATGGAAGCAAACCCCGAATCGATTGATTTGGAGTACCTAACAAGGATAAAAGAAGCGGGGATTAATCGTCTGAGTATAGGCGTACAAAGTTTTAACGATGATATTTTAAAAAAAATAAACCGCCTGCACAGGGCAGAAGAAGCAATCTCGAAGTACAATGCGGCCAGAGCAGCAGGTTTCAGTAATATTAACCTTGATTTCATATACGGCTTACCCGCTCAAACGCTGGAAGACTTCAAGAAAACAATAACCCGAGCAGCAGAACTTGAACCGGAACATATATCATTATATGGACTAAAAATAGAAAACGGTTCAAAATTTGCAAAAAAAAAGCCTGCAAACCTTCCAAACGAAGACTTGCAGGCAGACATGTATCTGAGTGCAACAGACATAATGAAAAAATACGGATACGAACATTATGAATTCAGTAATTTTTCAAAACCGAAAAAGGAATCATTGCATAACTTAAATTACTGGAATAATGAAGAATACTATGGTTTTGGAGTAGCAGCGCACGGTTATACAAACGGAATTAGGTATGCCAACCCGACGAAATTGGAAGAATACCTTGCTACACCAACAAAAAAAGCATCTATGCATAAACTTACAAGTCAAGAGAAATTAGAAGAAGAAATTTTTCTCGGATTCAGAAAATGCAGCGGTATAAATGTAGAAATTATAAATCAGAAGTATAACATAGATTTCGAAAAAAAATACAAAAAGCAAATAGCTAAATATCTGGAAACAGGACACTTGATAAAGACTACAAACGGCTACAAATTGAGCATAGAAGGTATTTTATTAAGTAATATAATCCTGTGTGAATTTTTATAGAAAATATGCTACGATCATGAAAATGAAGAATTTACTATTATCAGGGGTAATATTATATCTGCTAACGTGCGTACCAGCGCAGGCATACAGCGGAATGTACGGCAACGGTGGTTATTCGTATCGCACATACGGAAGCGGCACCTACGGTTATAACTCGGCAGCCGCAACCGCAGCAAGATATAAAGCCCGATACTCAAACCGCAATTACAGCAGCACGGGTGCAGGCGCATACGGTTACACAAATTCATCATCAAGTTCAAGTTTCGGATATACTCCAACAATGCAAAGCAACTCGTACTACAATAGCGCAAAATCGAGTTACAGCAGCTATGGTCTAAACACGAACAAAAGCGCAAAAAGCAGTGAAACAACAACAGCAATAAAAGCCATTCCATTCAGATACAATACGCTGGATTACACAAGAGTCAGAAATATGGAAGCGGATCCACCCAAGCAATACAGCGCAAGATGCACAGATATAGGCGATGCAAGCTTCTGTCGATAAAACAATTTCGAGCTACACTGAAAGTTTACGCAAGCATAAGAAAGTTTATTGAACAGCCAGATATTTAGAGCCGTCATATCTCAATACTTCACGTCTGTTGTAAAAGTAATTGAAAGAAATATGAACCCAAAGATTTTTCTCCAAAATAAGCTGATCAAATAAAAGATTGTCCTTACACCAAAGAAAAACTTGCTGTATTGAATATCCTTGTACAGTAAAATCAACAGCCTGACCGGACAAATGTTGAGAGTTTTTCGCACCGCCGACAGCATTATTCAATTTTTCACACCGAAAAGCAGAAGAAATTAAAACCGGTGCCCGAAAATGATCCCGAATCTTTTGCATAACATTATCGCAAAGTCTTGTAATATTGATGATAGCAGCAGTATCAGGCTTGTTATCAATATTCAATTGCAGAGCCGTTTGAGAAAAGCAGAATTCTTCAAACTCAAAATTTTTAGAAATTTTCACTACTCAACCTCCCCAATCTTCCAATAAACTTCATCAATTCTTTTATGAGCGTTTTTTAAAGACTCCTCAACTTTAACCATTCTTTCAATCAAGTGGTTATGTTTATCCTGTTTAATTTCCAAACGTTTAATCTGTTCTTCAATAAACTTTATAGAAACCGCCATCCCGCCAAGGAACAAACCGGAAGACAAAACGTTAATAATGATGACTAACAAAAACTCGTGAGAAATAGTCATTCGCCGCCACCTCCCGAAGAAGAATCAAGGATTAATTTTTGATCATCTTTCTCAAATCGCCACGCCTTGCGATTAAGAGTCATCTGGAATACATCAACGCAAAATGCCATAACATTTGCCTTGACACAATTTATATCAGAATCCTTCAAAATTTCACGAAAAATCAAGCTGGTTAATCTTCTATACTCACTAACGGCAATACACCCCTTAAGCACATCGTTGTATATAAACTGCTTGAACTCAAGCATAAAATCATGAACCATAGATGCGACAAGATAATCATTATCCTTGCTGGAGCCGACCCACCAGAGCGGCTTGGGTATATCCGCCCCATTCCAGATATAATCGGACTTAATCTTGAACGAAAAATTGAACTTGTCAGTAAATACAGTCACAATAACATCATTTTTCAAAATAAACGGATATTTCTTCTTCTGTTTGATAACATCCTCACTATCAGCATTCTCAATAACCCGAATGGCAACCTTGGGGGTAACATTGAACTTTACCCCCGCAACTTTATTTCTTTTCATAAAAACCCTTTCTAAAATCCTTTAGCCCGCAAACTTAACTTACAAGTAGTAAGCTCACCGGCATTTGTATAAGCCTTTAATATTGCATACTCATTGGTTTTCTCAGCCACAACAACATATGCATCATTGTTATCATTAACAGTAGCAACAATAGAAGGCGGCTCAATAAAGCTATACTCAATTTTGAGCCCCTGCTCATCAGTAATCTCCAACTCCAAGATTACTTCCTTATCCGGCACATCAACCCGTACAACAAAATTAGACAAACTAATTTGCTTATTGTTATAAGAATTCAAAGTAATCCTAAACTTGCAATACCTAAAAGAGAAAGTACCGGTATTTGCGATCAGCCAATCAGACCAGAGCTCACCGTCATCAGAATAAGCCCACTCTAAATAATAATCATTCTGCTCATCAGAGCTTACGATCTTTATATCATAATTAACTATGCAAGAAAGAACGCCGCCAATATCAAAAACCTGTGACTCATAAACCCCTGACGTAAATAGAGAAGAAAGCCCCCAAAAACCGTCTGTTTGATAATATCCGGCATAACTAGTCCAATTATCATCAGAGGATTCCCAAAAAGCATCAACTTCTTTCAATTTAATTTTACCATTATAAAACTTAAGATGAGAATCAAATCCGGCAGTATTCAATTCCTGCAGCAAATCATATCTGCAAATCTCGTTCACCTTTGGAACAGAATCAACACTGATAACATCCAAAGTCGCACTCTGAGAATAGTTATAACGATTAAAGGCCTTTATCCAAAACTTAAACAATCCGTTTGAAGGAATAGTATACGAATACTTGTTTTCAGTAATTTTTTTACCAACAATAACCCCACTTTCCCAAGAATCACCCATTCTAATTTCGTAAGTGTCGCTATAATCCAAATTTGGTTCCCAAACGAAATTGAAAGTATTATTAACTTGGACAACATTGAAACTTGAAACGTTATCAGGATATTTCATAACATCATCCAAATTGCTAATAATAACAGTAGGCTCGTAACTGCCCAGAGTATCAGCATACAACCTCTCATCATAAGTACGCCAATTGACAGTATAAACCCCAGTTCCATCATCAGTAACACTGGTAACTTTAACCTGATAGCCCTGAAGCCCCATCAACAAACTATCGAACTCAATAACATCGCCCACCTCCAGATCATAAGCCCGATAATCAGTTTTAAACGAGCCGAAATAAGGTTGTAGCACCTTAGAATTTACATAATACCAAGCCAATCTGCTCGCTTGTTCAAAATTGGTACAGGAATATATTTTAACACTATGCTCAATCGGAACACCGGTACGATACTCAGGAATTTCAGCAAAAGCCTCCACCTTCTGCCACTCATGATCGGGCGAAATATACTCACACTTCAAAATATCATAATGTTCCTCAGACGGAATTGTCTCAAAGGTTTCAGACCCCTTGATAATATCATCGGCAGAAAAGACTTTAGAAACAGGCTCAGCCTTGTCAATCTTAAATTGAAGCTTACCGTTTTTAACAAAAAGCCCTCCTCTGCAACTACGATAAATCTCATCAATCAAATCTCTAGCCGAAGTCTGAGAGTCAAAAACCATATTGAAAGTAAATCTTGGTTTTGAATTAACTGGCTCATCACAGAATCTTGCCGCCTCGATAAAACTGTCAATATCAAACAATTCATCAATCAACTCATCACTAATATTGCCATAATTATTAACAGCAAGCCCCAACCCATTGTAGGAAGTTAAAAAGTCCAACATAACCCAAGCGGGATTCTCACTGTATTGAACATAATAACTGCTCCTAGAGTTATAAATTCGAATCTTACGACCTTTCACAACCGCAGTCAAATTATAATTAATATCGACCTTGGCACTTCTTGGCGCAGTAACAGCCAGATAGGCGATATTTCTTAAAGAGCCGACCATCTCAGAGCGTTGAGCGTGAGAATATCCGCCAACAATCGGATCCACCGTCTGAGTAGCAGTACCATAATAACAATTTACCGACGCTCCACCAATTTGCCCGATGGGAATATCATTAATCCGAATATCAGAAAAGCCCTCGATCTCACCTTCAGCAAAAGCAACAATTCTTTTTATAGTAGTGGTAGTATCATCATTTTGCCAAATACGATTACCCGCAAGTTTAGAAGTCCCGTAAAGAAGCGGTATGGGCAAGTCCTGATTAGTTTGAGTTTGTTTCATACCGGAATAAGTAGGAGACTGACCGGTAAAATCCTGTTTCATAAAACAACTCACTAAAGAAAGAGCAACCCCACCGAAAGTTACCAAAGTTGCAGCAACCCCAATGGCAGTAGCAGTTGTTGCACTTACAGTAAATAAAACGCCTGCAGTTGCAGCGGTTACACCGGTAACTGCGCCGCCGATTCCTGCCACTAAAGCAGCACCTACAGCCAAAAATACACCCATAAATTATTCCTCCATCCTGTAATATCTGGTTTCAAAGCGGTCAAAAAGTTTCATCCGAGTAATACACAAAGTTGATCTTTCGAAAAGATGAATCACCTTCTCATCCTTCCAATACAACCCGATATGCAAATGCCCTTTCAACCTTGCAGCGAGAATATCGCCGGTCCGCAACTCATCTTTTGCAATTTCACGCCCATTTTCAGCCAATTTTTGCAAACCAAAAATATAATTTTGCTCGATATTGCAAAGATCAAC
Organism: uncultured bacterium; assembly: GCA_949291445.1. GTDB lineage: Bacteria > Cyanobacteriota > Vampirovibrionia > Gastranaerophilales > Gastranaerophilaceae > Spyradomonas. The sequence goes on from CASEVT010000038.1 coordinate 11,442, forward strand.
GCAAAATCTGGGCTTATCAGGATAAACAAATTGCAGTGGATAAAAACACCCTTGATAAGTCTCATCCTCATTAAGAAGAACAAACTTCCGCCCCACTTGAGAGGCGAGCTGTTCAACCCGTTCTTCAATACTGCGCATAAAAATCCCCCTCTGACGACTGATAAAAAACAATTGACGGACAAATTTCCACCGCAAGCAATCTGCAAAATTTACAAGCAGAAACCGAAATAATACAAACCGCCCACGAAAGATAACACCCCCTCTGACCTGAAACAAAAGCCCAAAGCAGAATTATACAGATTAAAGAACATTATCCGTCAATCGACTAAATACGCAAAATAAACAGCTATAAACTAAAAAATAAAACAGTAAAAAACAAATTCCTAAAGCCGACAAAAGCGACTAGGCGTTACGGACCATCTGGCGCAACTGCTGATTATTGTCCTTAATACCTTTTGCGGTAATAGAATTGATCAAATCTCTGTTTTCCAGCAAATAATTTCTCACATCCTTAGAATCCCACGCCTTCACATTGAAATTATTGAAAACAACAGGAGACTGAGACCCGGAGCCATTTTCATATTGAACATTTTCACCGGGGCTAAGGACTCTTTCACCGCCTTTAAGAAGTGCAAGCTGCTCATCTGACCCCGGAAGACTATAATTTGCACCGGAAGGGATAACGCCGCCGGAATGGAATTTAAATATTCCGCTTAAAAATCCTGCACCGGATTTTACAACATTCTTTCCAAACCCGAGCAAACCTCCACCTAGGTTCCAGAGTGAATGTAACGCCTCAATTGCTGCTGTAGCCGTCTCTTCGTTTATCACTATTTTGATTAATGCATCTGCCACTGTTTTGACCATTGAATCTGCAATATTTTGTCCGATTTTCTTAAAATTTTCTCCGAAATGGTCAAAATCTGTCAGCATTTCACTCAATCCATCCTCCAACTCTGTGAACGCATCTCCTACCAAATCTCCGACCAGTCCGTCCTCTCCCTGTGAATCATCACTATTTTTATTGCTTAATGATTCCTTTAGTTGTTTCTGTTTCACGCTATCGAACAGATACAACGCTTTATCCTGCTCTTCTTTGTTTGTATACATCTGTTTTATCTGTTCTCTTTGCTCATAATAATCTTTTATTTGCTCCAAATCATCTTTTAGCTTGTTTTTTGTTCCAAACAAATATTTGTCCAACACTCCTTGTGTTTCTTCGGATTCTTTTTCCAATCCTTTGCTCATTATTTCTTTTATTGACTCTATCATTCCTGTTTTTTCATCTTTC
>CASEVT010000039.1 GCA_949291445.1 uncultured bacterium
GAAATGGTAATGCCTGGTGATAACGTAGTTATGGAAGTTGAACTTATCGCTCCTGTAGCTATCGAAGAAGGTATGAGATTCGCTATCAGAGAAGGTGGCCGTACTGTTGGCGCCGGTGTTGTAGACAAGATTATCGCTTAGTTTACAATTCACTGAGTTTAAAAAACCGCTCATTTCGGGCGGTTTTTTATTATTTTTTTAGTTGTGTTATCATTGTCCAATGAATATCAAGATTATTGCGGTCGGAAAAATTAAAGAAAAATATACAAAAGATGCCATTAGTGAGTATTTAAAAAGGTTGGGGCCGTATTGTACGATTAGTTCGGTTGAGGTCGTTGCTTCAGAGATTAAGGATGAATCTTTATATGAGCGTTATAAAGCTATTGAGGGAGAAAAGATATTGCAGTTAATCAAGGACGATGCTTTTGTTATTACTCTTGAAATTTTGGGTAAACAGTTTTCATCAGAGGAGTTTGCTCAAAAAATAAATGAAATATCAAACAGCGGTTGTCGAGAGTTGGTTTTTGTTATTGGCGGAGCAAACGGGTTGAGTATTGATGTTTCAAGAAGAGCCGATTTAAAGTTGAGTTTTTCCAAAATGACTTTCACGCATCAATTTGCGAGGTTGTTTTTATACGAGCAAATATATCGAGCTTTTAAAATCAATTCGAATGAGTCATATCATCGTTAATTGAATTTTGCAATTTTTAAGGAAGTATATTAAAATCAATAATTATAGGAGGTCGTCGATGTTCAATAAGGAAAAAATTCTTGAGATAATAAATCAGGACGGATTTTTTATTGATGAATTTTTGTTTGACGCTTTCATAAAGAACTGGAAGATTGAGGCAATTTATGAAGATGAAAACGGCGTTGAATATTTTGACGAGATGACGATCGAAAAGATTAAGGATGCAATTTCGCAAAAAAACCCCGCAAATTGTGAAGTTCACATACTTGATAAGACGTCACAAGAGCCGCCGCCGGAGTCAGTGCCTTTAGAGGTTGAGTCTGCTTATCACGAACAGGATGTTGAGCATTCTAATCCCGAACAAGATATTGAATCGGTTAAACCTTCAATTTCACAGGAGCAGTCTGAAAATGTTGACGATTCTTCTTATGAAAGAATTACTGACAAAAATGTAATTGATGAGAATATTATTGAGCAGGTTGCAGAACCTGTCGAGTCCGTTGTTGAGCCTGTGGAAGTTGAGCATAGTTCTGTTGAGATAGTTGAGCGTGAGATTCAGGCTGAACATTCTGTTCAATCGGGTTTTCCTGTTCAGGTCAGACGTGATGTTGAAAATAGTTTGCAAAATGTTACTGTTGATATTTCGAACCAAACTTTGGCGGTGCTTGCAGAATCTATTGCAAGAAAGATTAGTTCGGATGTTTCATCTTTTCTGAAAGATTCTGATTTTGTTTCTGATGCTGTACGGCTTGGTGAAGTTAAAAAAGATAATGAAATTTTGATTAAAAAAATAGAAGAGCTGCTTGATGATAACAAAATTCTTGTTCAACGTATAAATGAGTTGGAATCCGAGAATGATTCTTTTGTGAAATTATTTGGTAACGTTTATATAAAAAATGTCTAATTTAAAAGAAAAACTAATAAAAGCTTTGCCTGTCGAGGTTGTTGATACATTAAAACTTTGCTCACAAGCTGCAGAGGAGTTTGGGGTACGGATTTATTTGGTTGGCGGTGTTGTGCGGGATTTGCTTTTAGGTCGGGATATTTTTGATGTTGATATTACTGTTGAGGGTGATGCGGTTGATTTTGCAAATTACTTAGCGAATGGCGGTTTCGGGGTGAGGCTTTTGCAGGTGCAAAATGATTTAAGAACCGCAAAGTTGTCATTTGGCGATAAGCTCGAAATTGATTTTGCATCTACTCGCATAGAGTCTTATCCGGTGAAGGGTCATCTTCCTGTGGTGGATTCTATCGGGGTTAGTATTTCTGATGATGTTAAACGTCGGGATTTTACGGTAAATGCGCTTGTGTTATCGTTGAATCATTCGGATTTTGGCGAATTGTTGGATTATGTTGGTGGGGTTGATGATTTACAAAATTCTTTGCTTCGGGTGTTGCATGAGGGTAGTTTTGTCGATGATCCGAGCAGGATAATTCGCGGATTAAAATTTTCTGCCCGATTGGAGTTTTCTCTTGAGCCTGAAACTTTAAGGTTGCAGGATGAATATCTTTCGAGGTTGTCTGATTTTGATATTAGTTATTCTCGTTTAAAGTCGGAGATTATCCAAACTTTTAGCCTTAACATACCAAAGGCTTTTGAGCTTTTTATTCAACAAAAATTGTACAGATTTTTTGTTTCTGATTTTGAGCTTGAGATTAATTCTTCGCTCCTTAAGCGGCTTATTGATTGTTACAAACCGCAGAATATCTGGTTAGTTTATTTAGGTTGTTTTTTGGTGGTTGGTGATTGCAAATTTGATTTGAAGAAGAGTGAAAAGAAGATTTTGCAAGATTTGAAAATGCTTTTTATCAAGAAGCCTCCGTTTGATAATTTTTCTGTGTACAAATTTTATGAAAATACTTCTTTGGAATCAATATTGATTTATTATGCAATGACAAAGAACAAATCTGCGTTGCATTATCTTGATGATTTACGTGATGTAAAGTTGTTTGTCAGTGGAGAGGACTTAATTGCTGCCGGATTCAAACCCTCGTGCGAGTTCAAAAAAATATTAGATTTGTTGTTGGAGGAGAAGCTTTCCGGCGCTTTGCTTACTAAAGAAGATGAGATCAAATTTTTAAAGTTTCAAATAAAACAGTTGAAAAAATAAATTTGCCATGTATAATAGTTTTACAGTTCAATATTGCGGGAGTAATTCAGTGGTAGAATGCTTCCTTGCCAAGGAAGATGTCGCGAGTTCGAGCCTCGTCTCCCGCTCCATATAAAGATAACACCCGAAGGGGTGTTTTTTTGTGAGGAGACAAAGGCGAGAACTCGCGAAAAAGAGTTCGGCGGACTGCGAGCAGAGGGCGAAACGGTCAAGGTTTGAGCATTTAGTGTTTGATGATTTTATTATTTGGATGTTTGATTAAAATTCTTAATTTATCTATAAAAAAAGAGCCGATAGGCTCTCTTTTATTATCAAATATTTTTTGTTGTCTTTTTATTCTCCGTAAACGGTCACCTTCAGACCTCTCCAAAATATAAATACGGACTTTTCTTGTATATCTATGTGGCTAATTTTCTTTATACCACCATTTTTGGCTGCTGTGTCAATACCTGCATCGCCTATTTCAACTAAAAATAAAATATTATTAGTGTTGGCTTCACCTTTTTTGAGTTTGGATAAATCTTGAACTTTAGTGCCTGTGGCGGTTACAGGGTATGTTGCATTCGTATAAAATAATCCCGTTGCGTTTGCGCAGGTTTGTGTAAATGCAAAAATTAGTCCGCATAACGCTACAGTTAATAAATTTTTTTTCATACTTCTCTCCTTTTTAATTACCATAAACGATTGTTTTTATTTCTTTTACATATATAGGGATGAATAGAAGCGGAATATAAACTTTTCCGATTTTCGTGTCGACATATTGAATATCAGTAATTCCTCCGTTTCTGGCAGCAGCATTGATACTTGCATCACCTGTTTCTACCAGTCCGAGAATATTTGTTGCTGTTGATTCTCCTTTTTTGAGTTCATTTAAGTTGACAGGCATGTCTGTTTCATTGGCTTTTGCTATGCTTTGTGGGAATTTGCTGCCTGCGTAAATTAGCCCTTGGTCAAAATATTTTGACACATCTGCTAATGCGGATTGCACGCTAATTAATGATAATACAAGTGTTGTTAGCAAAACTTTTTTCATACGATAACCCCTTTTAGTAAAAAATATAATTTTATTTATACAATAAAAAACCTTTAATAACACGCTCAGTTTGTTTAAATTGTTACAATTAGAAAAGATAATTCAAAAATGGACGAAAAAAATATTTTAAAAATTTTGGGTCGAAGATTGAAAGATAAAAGAGAAAAAGCTAGTTTGACCCAGGCGCAATTGGCGGAAATGATAGGATTATCCACAAATTTTATCGGAATGGTAGAGCGTGGTGAAAGGAATACAAAGTTTGTTAATGTCTACAGACTGGTTTATGCATTGAACTCTACTTTGGAAGACTTTTTTAAGGGTATTTGACTTTATAAATTCATCTAAAAAGCTTATTCTGTTAGTTGTACGATAGTTTAGGTCGTATGCTTTTTTCGATTTTGTGTTTGTATATTCGATGTCCTCAATTAAGCTATTTCTGGCAGCAAAATTGATTTTTGCATCGTATGTTTCTATCCGTATGTGAATATTCATTGCCGATTTAAACTGCATACTAATTAGTGGCAATGCGAGTAATAACTTGATTTTATTCATTTACTGCTCCTTTCTTATTTATCATAACATAACCAAGCACTTATGCCAATATATCGGATTTAACTATGCTTAATTATGTAATATTCTTCGGTGTATGAAAGCTAAAGATTTTTATAAAAAATTTGGTAAAAGACTTAGGGATTTAAGAATAAGAGCCGGTATCACTCAGGATGAACTGGCGGAGTGTGTTGGTGTTGCAACAAAAACAGTAAGCTACTGGGAAAATGCACACAACCCTGTGGCACTGAACAAAATTCCTCTCATTGCTAATGCATTGAATGTTCCTGTTTACAAATTGTTTGTATTTCTTGATGTTGAGGAAACGGCTGCGGATAAGGATTATGTCAAATTGTTGCAATCTAAAACCGGACAGGAACTTGAGCTGCTTTTAGAGCTGCTTAAAGAATTACAACGAATAAAATAATTTTGATCTTGTATTCTTTGAAAATTATATTTAGCGTCAAATTCATCTAAAAAGCTTATACTGTAAATTGTGTAATAGTTTATAATATTATCGGTATATTTAATATGAGGATGAACTATCATGATGAAGATTATCATTTTTATTGTTGTTGCAGCAGTGCTGTATTTTGGCTATATAAACATTGACAAAATCAATGCAAATGTTGACAAGTCTGTGAAACAAACTACTGAACAAATGCAAAATGAAAAAACAATTAACGCAGTAGGCACAGGTCGTCAAAGAGCTGTTGATGATACAAAAGAAACTATAGACAAAGCGTTTTAGTGTTGTTTATGTGCCAAAATAAAGCGGTTTGTCCTGCACAGGTGAGATTAGTCTTGTGTTGAATTTGTAGCCGCTGAACTGGTTTTTGTAAACACTGTTTAAATATTGAGCTCTGAGTCCCAGGGATTTTAGTCCTATGGGGCTCACTTCGTCTTCTCGATCAAAGTAACTTATTATTTTCAGTATAAATTTTTTTGCTTTATCCAACAGTCACTCCTTAGGTGTCAAAACCCGTTTTTTAATGTATAATTTTATTAATAGAATTTACGAAAAAGTCAACATAAGCATTGGAAGAAAGGACTAAGTTATGTCAGGAAAAGTAACAAAAGAAATGAGTATAATAGATATTGTTCAAAATTATCCGCAATCATTGGAAGTGTTTGCAAAATATGGTTTGGGTTGCATCGGGTGTGCTGCAGCAAAGTTCGAGAACCTCGAAGCCGGTGCTAAAGTACACGGTGTCGATCCTGAGCAGATGGTTGCCGAAATTAATGCGTTGATTGATTAATTGATTTAAAATTTTTTATTTAACTAAAAAACGCTCTTTTTAAGGAGCGTTTTTTGTTCATAAAATTATTCAATTGTGAAAGAAGTTAGTCCTTTATTTCTATCGGAACAGTAGCGAATTTTGCGTATCTGAAAATTTTGTTTTCATTCAGATTAATTTGTTTTTTTTGTGCAACTTCGTACTCTTCTATGTCGTGACTGATTAAATATCTCATCAAATCGGGACTGAACATGAACACCTACACTTTCTTTCCTTACTTATATAAACACAATCAAAGTTTCATTTGTTCACTTTTTTGTTCAAGTTTTACAATTTTTAAAACAGAAAAATTTTGTTAAATAAAAATTTTTGCGTTATTATTGAGTTTCGAGGCGAGTTTGTTTTGTATAATTTGTTCACAATTCGAAACAATAATCGTGAAATTTTTACAATTAATAGTGAAAAATTTATCGGCATGCCTTTTTTCGTTATAATTATTTTAAGCGATTGATTTGAATGGTGAAAATATGAATTATAAAGGTGTAATTTTTGATTTTAACGGAACCCTGTTTTATGATACTCCCAAGCATATTGAAGCTTGGCGGGATTATTCAAAAAGATTGCGCGGGGTTGCGTTTTCTGATGAGGAGATGGAGCTATATATGCTCGGGCATACTAATGAGGATATAATCACTTATGCGTTGGGTAAAAAACTTGACAAAAAATTGGCTCTTCAACTTGCTCAAGAAAAAGAAGCCCTCTACAGACAAATGTGTCTAAATGATATGGAGAATACAAAACTGGCTAATGGAGCCGTTGATTTTTTGAAATATCTGAAACAAAATAACATCCCGTTTACTATTGCTACGGCTTCTGATAAAACAAATCTTGATTTCTTTATTGAAATTTTTGAACTGAAAAATTGGTTTGACTTGTCAAAAATAGTTTATGATGACGGAAAACTTCCAAACAAGCCTGAGCCTGATATTTACCTTTGCGCTGCGGCTAATCTGGGTTTGGAGCCTAAAGATTGTCTGGTTTTTGAAGATGCACTCGCCGGTATTGAAGCGGCAAGAAGAGCGGGGATTGGTGAAATTGTCGCTGTCGTTCCGCAATCTAAATTTGAGCAATTTGAAAAACTCGGCTGCGTTTCTTCCGTAATCTCTGATTTTACTCAATTTAATTATTAACCGTTGTTAGAAATTAAATTGGATTAAACCGGATAAAACTTAAACTAATTAAAATGAGCCTTTACTATATCGGCGATATCTAACAGTCGTTTACTTATTTCAGATTGTGACAGGTTGAGGATCGAAGCAATTTCTTTTTGTTTCTTTTCTTTTATGTAGCGAAGGTAAAATATTTTTAAATATTCCTTATCCGGCTTGTTCTTTTGTGCAACAAGCACAATATCAACTACCTTTTGCAACAAATCTTTTCTTACAATCTTTTCTTCAAAAGAATCTTTCGGATCGGGTATATCATACAAAACAAGATTAGATTCAACATTCTCAAACGAAGAAACCGGCAAAACAGGTTCAGAAACTACCGGAACAACGGCAGGTTCAGGAGTTTTTGTCGGTACGGGCGAAACCGGTACTTCTTTTATGCTGACGTATTTATTCGAATGACGTCTTATTCTGCCGGAATCTTTTAGCACGGTTAATATTGCAGTATTCGCTACTTTCGCTATATAGCTTTCAATATGTTCCGGCTCTATACTGTCAAAAAGAGAGTATACTCTTTTGAATGTTTCCGAGCAAAAATCCTCCAACAAATCTTCGTTACCCGAAAATTTGTTATTATTTCTTACCAATTTTTGAATAAGATCACGCTGTTCTTGTAGTGTACCCAATTCTCTATTCATCCGCAATAAGTAAATATATAAATATAATATCATAAAAAATTTTTAAGGCACAAATTGTTAAGTTTGGACTATTTATGCCTTAAAATTTTTAAAAATTTATTTGGATAGAAAGGTTGTAATTGCCCTCATGTCCTTTGATATTGGGTACATTTATATATTTTAACGTTTCTTTAATACTTTGTAATACAACGTTATCAATTTGTTCGGAACCGCTCGATTCTGTAACTTGAATTCGCTTAATTGCATTATCTTTTCCGATTTCAAACGATATTTTGATATTGTTGTTATAGTTGAAATCGGTTGTATATGCCAGATCGTTTTGCAAGTTCATTTGCAAGTTTTTACCTGCGATTTGGAGATAATTTTTGAATGTTTCATCCGAAGCAAGTTTTTGACTGACTTCCCAGGATATTTTAGTGATAGTAATTGCCGCCGGCTGTTCAGAGAAGACATTTGTCATAGACTTATTAATATCTTGTGCCATAGGCGGTTCATTTTCAGGGGTAGTTCCTGCCATATTTGCTGCTTCGTCAAACGGAGAGTTATCCTGTGAAGGCGCATTCATATCCGGCAATTGTGAGTCATTGGATTTGTTAAATTTTAGATAAAATGCTGTTACGCCTCCGGCTGCTATCAACAGCAGCAGCAGTGCTGCGGTTATAATTTTTTTCGTAAGACCTGCGGCAGATTTTGCTGCGGGTTCTTCCGACAAATCAAGAGTCGTTTCGCCGGTTTCATCCAAACCGGTGTCATCATTTTCAAATAATGCGCCTATGGAATCGTCATTTTCCGCTTTAGAATCTTGTTCTGTAGTTGTTGATGTTGAAGAATCTGCTGGATTTGTATCTATGCTTTCTGTGCTGTCATCCGAAAGCAAGCTTATTAGTTCTTCGTCCAGAAGATCTTGAATTTCATCATTGAGTTGAGAGTTTTCTTCTGCTTTTGGCGGCAGTTCAGACGGCAGGTCGTCTTCATCTATCAATTCTATTCCTGAATATTCGATCTCTTCTTCTTGTAATGTTTCTTTTGGCTGTGATTCTTTCGGAAGTTTTTGTTCGACACTTGTATTTTCATACATTTGAGAGTTATTTTCTTGCCGTATATTTTCAAATTCTTTGGTGTCTGTATTTTCGATATTTAATTCTGAAGCTGATTCTTCTTGTTCTGCTTCTTCGATAAACATTTCTTCCGGTTCGGTTTCTGACATTTCTTCAATTTCGTTTAAGTCTTCTTCTTGAATAGAACTGTTCGCTTCAAGATTTTCAAAAGAATTTGTTGAAATCAAATCTTCATCCGAAAGTATTTCAGAAGTTTGTTCAAGCTCATTTTCTGATTCCGGAGTAATTTCATCGGCAACCGGTTCTGTTTCAAATGTGTTTTCCTCCGGTTCAATTTCAGAATCGGATGTCTCAGGTTCTTGTACAACTTGTTTCTGTTCGCTATTGACTGTATTCATTGATTCGTCAGGAATCTCTTCTTCAAAAAGTTCTAACGGTTCATCTTCGGCTTCAAGCAGCAAATCGTCCGTAGTTTCGGTCAGTTCCAGTTCATTTACTTCCTCAAAGTCATTTGTTTCACCAATTTCTTGGATAGTATCCACGTTTTCTTCGCTACTGATTTCTGTCAAGTTATCAATTTCATATGAATTGGTCGATTTATCTTCTTGCTCGGCAGGAATTGAATCCGAATTTTCCGGTTCATTTTCATTTTGTTCAATATTTGAAAACGGTTCGGTTCCGTCTTCGATAATTTCTGATTCCAAATCATCAAGACTCGTATGTATTTCTTGTGCCGATTCATTTTCTTCAGACAATAATTCAGAATCATCCTCTTTTGTAAGTTCATCAGAGTTTGTGTTTTCTTCTTCTTCAGAATTTTGATCGATTATTGGTTCTGAAACCAGTTCATCCAGAGAAGTTGAATTTGTGTTTGTTTCTATTTCTGTTTCTGTTTCTGTTTCTGTTTCATCGGACATATCTGAAAGGTTCATCTCATTTCCAAATTGTTCTTGAGGGGCAAGTGTTTCTTCTTCTTGCTCTTCAAATTCTTGGGCCATTTGTGAGAGAGAATCTTCTTCCGGCATATCGTTTTCTTCTGATTCGGTTTCCAGAAGTTCAACGCTTTCTGTATCTTCAATTCCTTGTAATGTATCAAACTCAGATTCTTCTGATCTGTCATTTTCATTCAGTTGCAAATTATCTTCTTCATTTTCTGCCGCAACTCCATCTTCTGGTATTTCGGGGTTGTCATTTTGTATGTCATTTTCAATTTGTTCGTCAGATTCGTCGTTTTCTTCTTGTTGCGTTGATTCTTCTTGGTTAGAATCTGTTAAATCATCCAGTATTGTTGAATTTTCTTCTAAATCTGCCTCCGGTAATGATTCAATATCCGCTGAAAGATTAGTTGATTCAATGCTATTGATTGTATCATTCGTATCTTTAACCATATCGAGTACTGATGGAGAGATTTCTGATTCAAGAAAATCTGAAACCTCCTCAGGTGTGCTTTCTATGCCTGCAAGAATATTCAGTGTTTGGTCGTCAAAAAGTTCGGGATAATTTTTTGTCTGCGCAATAATTGTATCAAATTCACTGAACTCGCATATTCTTTCCCGGCAAATAGTGCAGCCGAGAAGGTGTTTTATGAAAAATATTTTTTCGCTTTCTGATATTTCATTATCGAAGAAAGATGCAGCCAGTTCTGAGATTTTTTTGTGATCGTTTTGAGAAAAAGATTCATCTCGGAGTTCTACCGAACTGAAAGATTTTTCCAGTACTTTTACCGGTTTTAAAATTTTGGTTTCATATTCGTAATATTCGCCTGCTGAAACTTCCTCATTAAGTTCTGCATTTGTTACAAATCCTAATATCTTCATTTCTGTCAATGAGGAGTTGGAACTCAGTACGAAATAAAAATTCGGTAAAACTGAATATTTTTTATGTGATTTGGGGATATAGAATTTCTTTTCGTCAAATGTTACTCTGACATCGATTCTTGCACTGCCAAGGTATATGTCAGCTATTTCAATATTCTCAACAAATGACGGAATCTTAAATAAACTTTGTTTGCAAGATGCATTGTAACCTTCTGATTTGAGGTATTTTGTCAAGGCAAATGCTCCTGTTGCAAGAACATATATTCGTTTTCTTATTTCTTCCGTGGCTGCTTTTACACTCAAAATCTTTGCGTTTTCACGTGAATTGTTATCTATCTGGAGTGTGACCGTATTTTTCATTATCTAATTCCCCATGTCCAATTTTTTTTTCTCTCTCTCTATTAATATAGATTACAAATTTTTCAAAAATATTCCAAAATTATAAAAATAGTGTTATAATTGTAAAGAATTGTTTCATAAATGGTCCATCTGTATCAATCATGTAGCAATAAACTTGTTTTACATGTTTTGTATAATTACTTAGAAAAAGTGTGTGTTAAAGGAGTGTTGTTATGTCTTCAAATTTTTCAACAATAACAGGTTTAAATGCAGCTAATATCTCCAGACAACCGACCTATACGGCTACTTCAACCGTAGATGCAAAACCGCAAGCAAGTACACCGATTGTCGTGAATACTGATTATAAACCTGAAAAGAAAAGCAGTCATTGGTTCTTAAAAACTTTAGCCGCTGCGGTCGTCATTGCAGGCGGTTTGGTTGCAGGAAGAAAGTATATTCCGCAACTTAAAGAAGTTTCTACAGAAGCCCTGCCTACTACGGGATTCAAAGATAAAGCATTGTATTGTTTAGCTAAAGCCGGCGAAGAGATTGAAAAGTTTGCTGTCGGTGCTTATGAAAAAGTTAAAGGACTTTTTGTAAGCAACAAGACTACTCCGCCCAGCGCTTAGTTAATTTATAATTTACTAATTTAAAAAAGGCACTTTATCTGGTGCCTTTTTTTGTTTGTTCTTATGTAATTTGCTATTGGGGCAAATATTTTCCGATTTCATTTGCCGGCAAGTTCAATAGTTCTTCTCTAAAATCATAAACCTTTTCAACCTCGCTGCAAAATTCATCATACAGATTTGATTCTTTTATTTTGTTAAATTCAATAGGATTCAAAAATTCAATTTTTATTCTGTCATCTTCTCTGTTTAGAACTTGAATCATGTTAAGATTTTCAAAAATATCCAGACATAAATTGGGTAACTCATCGCTAATCCCCAAAAAACAAGCCATTTCAGAGATTCTAATATTGCCGTCACGGTTGTTATAGGCATATTTCACCATCCCTGACATTTTTTTCAGCAACTCATCAGGATCGGGTTTTTTATTTTCAAAATTCATCAAATGTAAAACTCTTGCGCCGGATTTTTTGCAAAGGTATTTCATCAACTCTTCTGCTGCCGGATAATCGAAAAACATAATCTGATGGGCTTGTTTTATATTTAGCCTGTCACAAAGATTTTGAGCTATGAGCTTGTATTTTGAAAGTGTTTCTGTAATTTCTTTATTTTCGCTAAAAACAGCAGTTTTTAGTTTTGTGGTGCTTAGATAATCACAAATTTGATCGTAGATTCCTGTTTTTTTTCTGTGGTCTAAAATTTTTGTTGAATTATTTTCTGCTTTCACTGATTCAGAGCGGATATCTTGCAGATCAAGCTGGATATTTGTTTGATTATTAAAAGTATTTAATTTCGGGTAAAATACTATATCAACCCTTGAATCCACAGTTGCACAAATTTTGTCATGGTTCCAATATACACACTCAAAACTACGTTTTGCATCATCTTCACAAAAAAGCTTCAGATGATTTTTGTTTGTTCCCATCAGGTTAATCTGTTTTAGTATTAAATTTTTCACTGCAAAAACAGGGTTCGGATTTCCCGCACCGAATGGTTCAAGTCTTGAAATGTCTTCTATAAGTTCTGTTGTTACATCACTTGACGCAAGTTCCATATCTATTTCGAGCGTGGGTTTTATATCGTTTTCATCAAAAAGTTTATCGATTGATTTAGAGAGTATTTCTTTTACCTTTGCAAAGTTGTTTTTTTGCGGGTCGAAATACAATCCCGCTGCCATTGCATGTCCGCCGTAACCCTCAAATAACTCTTTATTTTCACTTAGCAGTTGATGCAGGTGTATTCCCTTGACGCTTCTGGCAGAGCATCTTATCAGGTTTGTATTTTCATCTTTTGTCATTAAAAATACCGGTTTTGCAAATTTTTCTGTTAATTTTGACGCAACTATGCCTATGATGCCGATATGCCAATCTTCTTTATAAAGAATAACAGAGTTTTGCACCGGTTCGTTTTGTATTTGTTCAATGGCTTCTGCAAAAATTTCATCGGAGAGTTCTTGGCGAATTTTGTTGTAATTATTCAGTTTTTCTGCACAAATTGTCAGTTCGGTGTCGTTTTGTGAGGTTAAAAGCGTGAACGCGTCATCAACCGTTGTTAATCGTCCTGCTGCGTTGATTCTCGGTGCTACTGCAAAGGCAATCGTTTCAGCCGTCAGGTTTTGTTCAGGATTGTACCCTGCCGTTTCAAGAAGTTTTTGTATACCTTTATTTTTTCCTTTTGAAATGAGGTTTAAGCCGGTTTTTACAAAACACCTGTTCTCGCCAAGCAACGGCACTACATCTGCAATCGTTCCTACTGCAACAAGCGGTAAAAGTTCGTCGACAAAATCGTATTTTTTGTAATAATCAAGCAATCCGCAAGCAAGTTTAAATGCTACACCGACCCCTGCCAGATAATTTAAAGACTCAATAACTTCTATATCCAAATCTTTGTCCAAAGCGTTAAATGCTTTAGGGTTTAGGATTCCAAACGCCTCAGGAAGCACGTCCGGCGCTTCATGGTGGTCTGTGATTATTACATCCAATTTGAAACTATTTAAGAAATTTACCTCTTCTAAGTCACTTATTCCGCAATCAACAGTAATAAAAAGTTTAGCTTTTTCTTTGGCAATCAATTTCACAATTGTCTTAGTATTCAATCCGTGGTTTTCATATTCTCTTGTCGGTATGTAATATGAAACGTTAGCACCGAGGTATTTCAGAGTTTTATATAAAAGGGCGGTGGAGGTTACTCCGTCACAATCGAAGTCGCCGTAGATGATTATTTTTTCAGAGTTTTTTATAGCCGTATCAATTCTTTCAACACACTTTTGCATGTCGCAAAAGACGTTAGGCAACGAAATTTTCATATCCATAGGATTCAGAAAATCGTTAATTTTCTGTACGGTGTTTACCCCTCTTTGCAGGAGCAATTCCGCCACAATTCTGCTTTTTGCGGCGCTGAGGATTTCTTGTAAAACCTCTGTATTGTCTTTTATATCCCATTGTTTTTGTATCATTTTATGGCTTATTCATTTTCGTTTTCGTCGTCTTCTTCGTCTGATTCTTTAGTAATCTCGTTGACGACCATTTTAGCCATTTCTTTGGCAACCGATTTTTGTACAACTTCAGGACTGTTTTCGAGCATGTTGATAGCTGTTCTGACTGTGTTATCAATATCGTACCATCTGCTTTTGCCCTTTTCCAGCGTGCCGTCTTCCACTGCGGACATTATGTCTTCGACTGCGGAATATGTATGCTCGGAGATGTTGTGTTCGATGATTATTTTGATCAGATTCAAGGCAACCTTAATTTGTGTTTCATCATCAGATTCTCTTAGTGTTTTCATTGATTTTGACAGTAAGGGATCTTTGTCGTACCAGCGTCTGTAATTTTGGCTATACTCTTCTTTCATAACTATACCTCTCAGCTGTTTTTATAAACTACTCCTTTGCCCCCATTAGGGTATTTCCAGCTGATGTTTTTGCATAAGACTCTGCAAGCGCCGCATTCAAGACATTTTTCATAGCTTACTGTGAGTTTTTTTTCTGTCTCATTGTAGTTGTATACACCTGCCGGACATACTATTGTACACACTTTTTCCAAACATTGCAAGCATTTTGCTTCATCCGGCTCAAGGTGACATTTCCCGTCAGTTTTATATTTTACTTTTGCTAATTTTTTATCTACATTTTCATTCACGGTTTAAATACTCCAAACAAAAGTTTTATAGCTGTCAATCCGTCTTTAAAAAGTTCGGACAAGCTTCTTTGGGTGAAAAATTTTTTGGTAAATTTAATATATTTTTCTCGTTTTTCACACCCGTCTGTCCCTGTAAATATTTCAAAAAACTCGTTAATTTTTTCCGGATAATATCCCAGATAAGAATCGCTGCGACTCATAATATTATCAACCACATTTCGGTAGGTTTTCAAATCCTTCATAACGAAACTATTTTGCAACTTTTTTTCATAAAGGCAGAGCATGTCAGATGAGAAGTCATTTTTTTCTATTGCTTGTAGTGCAGTTTCACCGGCAAATTTTCCGCTGTACATTGCAAGATTTGTTCCCTCAAAATGAACATTATCAACCAGCATTGCAGCATCGCCCACAACCATTACACCATCTGAGTACAACTTAGGTACAGAATCAAATCCGCCTTCCGGTATCAAATGTGCTGAATATTCGATTAATTCACCGTCTTTTATGTAATCTGCAACTGCAGGATGGTGTTTTAAATCATCCAATAATTCGTATGGTTTTATCTTTTTACTTTTCAAATCTTCCAGTGAAGCACCCAGCCCGATAGCCACAGAATCCTTGTTCGTGAACATAATCCCCATTGCCATAAGCCCTCTTAGCGGCCCGCCGACAAGCTTAAATTCTCTGCCACCGCCGTTAATTAAACCGAACCTCTGTTCAATGGTTTCACTCGGCAATTTATAAACCTCTTTAACTCCGAGCGCAACTTGTTTGGGTTTTAATTCTTTTCTCAAACCTATTTGTTCTGCAAGGATTGAATTTACACCGTCCGCAATTATTACGATATCCGCGTAAAAATATTCTAAATCCGTTTTAATTCCGACAACTTTATTTTCTTCAACGACTAATTCTCTGACAATTGTGTCCGGTGCAAAATACACGCCTGCTTTTTTTGCTTCTTCCACGCACCACTTATCCCATTTCGGGCGAAGTGCGATGAAAGAAATTTCACGCTCCAGTGCATTTTTATAGGTTATTGTTGTGCTGTCGTATTCTGACATTAGCACATAATCGTGTGATGTAACAATTCTTTCAATAGGAGCTTCTTTGTAATTTGGAAATATCTCCTTTGCTGCGTGAGAATATATAACTCCGCCGTACATGTTTTTCGCTCCGGAGAAGTTGCCGCGCTCAACCAGTACAACCCTTTTGCCGCCTCTTGCAATCGTAATTGCTGCACTTACACCGGCAGGTCCTGCACCCACAACTATTACGTCTACTTTTTTATTCTCACTCATTAAAACTCCTTTACCTCAAATAATTATACAATTAAATTCGGTTTCTCCGCAATAAACAAATTGACTATTTTTATCTGTCTGAATTGTTCGGGCAAAGTTCACATTTACAAATAATAAAAAGCAGGAAGTTAATCTCCCTGCCTTATATTACTTGACGAAATAGCTTACTATTAATTCATAATCCGTTTTTTAGATTATATTTTCTTTAATTGCTTTAACTGCAGCTTGAACACGATCATCTACACAAAGTTTTTGTAAAATGCTGCATACGTGAGCTTTAGCCGTGTGTACGCTAACTATCAGTTCTTTTGCAATTTCTGTATTGCTCTTTCCTTTTACAAGCAGTCTTAAGACTTCGAATTCTCTTTCTGTTAGCTGTGCTCTGGCATCGGAGATTTCTGCAGAATTAGAAAGATTAGTATTTTCAGGTTTTGGGAACAATCCCAACGCTACTTTTGCAATAGCAGGATCTAACCAGCACGCCCCTTTGGCTGTATTTTTAATCACATTTGAAAGAGTTTTCGGATCGATATCTTTGAGGCAATATGCATTTGCACCCGAGCCCAGTGCCGCAAGTACTTCTTCTTCACGATCGTGTGAGGTTAGTATAACTACTTTTGTTTCCGGTAACTTTTCCTTGACCTTTTGAGTTGCTTCAATACCGTTCAATCCCGGCAGACCTAAATCCATGATTACAACATCGGGTTTTTCTTTCTCAATAAGCTCAAGTCCTTTTTGTGCATCTTCTGCCTCACCAACAACTTTAATGTTCTCAAATTCGTTAATTGTCGAGCGTAAACCGACCCTTGTAAGTTTGTAATCCTCCACAATAATAACCCTTACAAGCTCATTCTTTTCTTCTACCGTGGTTAACATAATGTCTCCTGCTTTCTTGTATGTACATCGTTCGACATGTTATTATTGCGGAATTAACGTTTAATAGATATTATCCAGTTCGGTAATATTTTCTAAAATTTCGCCCAGCATATAGATTGAACCGGCTATGATTTTTAGTTCATCTCGGGCTAAAAGCTTTTTTATTTCTTCTGTTTTTATACTATATACTTTTTTGCCAATTATTTCGGATATCTCGTCATAAGTTGCGTGATTGGGGTGTTTAAAATCGTATAAGTATATTTCATCATCTTTATCAAAAAGACGATTTACAACTGTTTTGTAATCTTTATTTTTTAGTGTGCCATATATCCAGATTTTCTTTTGGTTTGAAAAATAATAGTTAATACTTTCCTTTAATACTCTTGCTCCATCAGGGTTGTGTGCACCGTCAAGCAGTAAATTATATTTTTTTATATATTGCAGTCGGCAGGGCCAAGAAACTTTTTCAAGTCCCATTTTAATTGCGTCTGTGGATATATCAAAATCCTCTAAATTCTTTATTGCTTCGTAGGCCAGTTCTAAATTCATTTTTTGATATAAACCCATTAGATTGAATTTATAGTATTTACCGTCGATTATGGCGTAGTTTGTTCCGTTTTTGAATTCAATTTCGATTGTATTTTCAGGCAATATTATTGGCGCATTTTTAGTTTGGGCTTGTGATTTTATAACCTCAAATCCTAAATTTTTAGGGCTTACAACTACAGGACAAAACGGTTTTATAATTCCGGCTTTTTCAAAGGCGATCTCTTGTGGAGTCTGTCCAAGTCTTTCCGTATGATCAAGCGAGATTGAGGTAATAATTGAGAGCAGGTTTTTGCCTATAACATTAGTTGCATCGAATCTTCCCCCGAGCCCTGTTTCTAATATACATACATCGACTTTATTCTCATGAAAATATTTTAATGCGCAGGCAGTTAAAAGCTCAAACTCCGTCAGATAGATTTCGTTTTCTTTTGCCAGTTTATTTATTTGAGATATTAATTTTGAAAAAAATTCGTCGCTGATGTCTGTACTATTTATCTTAATACGTTCTGTATATTTTAGTATGTGCGGGCTGGTGTAGAGTCCTGTTTTATAACCGGCTTCGCACAATATTGCATTCAATATTGCACTAACCGAGCCTTTGCCGTTTGTGCCGGCGATGTGTATTACTTTCAATTCCGCCTGAGGATTGCCTAAAAGTTCAAGGATTTTTGTAATTCTTTCAAGCCCGAGATTTATATAGAATTTTTCTCTCGATGTCAAGATTTTTACTGCTTCTTGGTAATCTTTGGACATTTTAGTGCTCATGAAATACTCCGTGTTTTGGGTTTTCGCTTTCTAGATGATATTAAAAATAATTTTTGCGTTCAAGAAATTTTACTCAAAGACTTGCATGAAAAAGTTTATCGTGTATGATGAGAATGTCAGAAAAGTTACCCGACAATTTAATATAATATAAGTTGGCTTAAATGCCTTGTTTTGTTTGTTGTATTAATTGTCAAAATATAAGTTGAAGATAATAAACTAAGAAAGGTTTAGAAACGTGGAAGAATCTAAAGAAAATCTCCAAAATGCAGAAAATTCTGAAGAAGTAAAAGCAGTAGATGCCGTAAATGACGCTAAAGAAGAAGCTGCACAGGAAGTTGAAGAAACTAAAAAAGCGGCAGAAGCTGCTGATACAGAAGAAAATGCTCTGACAGCACAGGCCGTTGAAACAGCAGAACAACCTAAAACTGCAAGACGCGGTAAGGGTCAAAAAGATGCTAAAAATAAAAAAAGAAAAATAGAAACCGTTGAAGCTCCGCAGTCTGAATGGAAAGAAAGAGTTGTTCAAATCAGACGTGTAACTAAGGTTGTAAAGGGCGGTAAAAAGCTCAGTTTCAGAGCAATTGTTGTTGTAGGCAACTCTAAAGGTCAAGTAGGCGTTGGTTGTGCAAAGGCTTCTGAAGTAATTATTGCTATTCAAAAAGCAATTGCCGAAGGTAGAAAGAACCTTATTACAGTGCCTATATTCAAGACAACTATTCCTCATCCGATAGTCGGAAATTCCGGAGCCGGCAGCGTAATGTTGAAACCCGCTTCTCAAGGTACCGGTGTAATCGCAGGCGGTGCTGTTCGTGCAGTATTAGAGCTTGCGGGTATTGAAAATATCCTCAGCAAATCACTCGGTTCAAAAGCACCGCTTAATGCTGCTAACGCTACTATTGAAGCTTTGAAATCTTTGAGAACTTTTGGTGATGTTGCTAAAAACAGAGGATTGAGCTTGAAAGAAATGCTTAACGCTTAGATTTTGCAACAGTATACAAAGTTAATAAGAAAAGGAAAATAACAATGGCTAAAGATAAATTGGAAAAAGTTTCAATCAAACTTAAAAGAAGCTTGATTGGTTCTACAAAAGACCAGATTAAAGTCGTAAGAGCTTTGGGTCTTAAAAAAACTAACGATGTGGTAGAACACTTCAACAGCCCGACTATAATGGGTATGGTTAATAAAGTTCCTCACCTCGTAGAGATTGTAAAGTAGACGCAATAAATTAAGTGAAGTCTTCATACCGATGGAAGATAAAAGATAAACAATCGGGTAATATTAAAAATTAATGAAAGGTAATATAAAAAATGGCAGACAGAATAACATTAGAAGATTTAAGACCTGCTGATGGAGCAACAAAAAGCTCAAAACGTGTAGGCAGAGGCAGAGCTTCAGGCCACGGTAAAACTTCTTGCCGGGGACATAACGGTGAAGGACAGCGTTCAGGTAATTCTCAAAAAAGAGGAT
The DNA here is from genome assembly GCA_949291445.1 of uncultured bacterium. GTDB lineage: Bacteria > Cyanobacteriota > Vampirovibrionia > Gastranaerophilales > Gastranaerophilaceae > Spyradomonas. Next base: position 19,422 of record CASEVT010000039.1, read on the forward strand.
TTGAAGGTGGTCAAATGCCGTCATACAGACAAATGCCAAAGTTGAAAGGTTTTACTAACTTCAATGCAATTAAGTATGCACAAATTAACGTGAAAGATCTTGAAAAATTAGAGTTGGAAACGGTTGATTTGGACAATTTGATTGCAGCGGGTAAAGTTCACCCTTCATCAGAAGGACTCAGAGTTCTCGGTAACGGTGAAATATCAAAGGCAGTGGTTGTTAAGGCTAATTACTTTACACCATCAGCAAAAGAAAAGTTAGAAAAAGCAGGCGGAAAGGCTGAGTTAGTATAATGCAAAATGCAAGAATGAAACCACCATCAATGGAGGATGTGGCATCAATGCTTCAGGCATCAGGCTTGAAGGCAAAATTGATATTTACTTTTGCTATGATTGCCATATTCAGACTGGGTGTGCATTTACCGTTGTTCGGTTTGGACAACGAGATTTTTGCAAGGATTGCGCAAGGAAATAACATAATCGGTTTTATCGATTTATTTTCAGGCGGTGCTTTGCAAAATATATCAATACTCGCGTTAGGTATTGGACCGTATATTACGGCATCGATCATCATGCAGCTGTTGACGGTTGTAATCCCTCATTTGGAGCAGTTGCAAAAAGAGGAAGGTGAAGCTGGCAGAAGACGGATTTCTCAATATACACGAGTATTCACAGTGTTCATTGCCGTATTTCAGTCTGCATTGTTCCTTATGTACCTGTTGCATCAGGCGCCTATGGCAATATTGCCGGGTGTAAATAAGGCGGTCTTTTTCATTGGCTCAACAATAATCCTCACTGCCGGTTCTGTTTTTGTAATGTGGCTTGCAGAGTTGATTACTGAAAGAGGTATCGGTAACGGTGGTTCGTTGTTGATCTTTGTCGGTATTCTGTCAAGGATTCCGTATTATTTTGAAAAAACCGGTCAACTTGTATTGAACGATTCTTCAATGCAGGTCGGTTTGTTGGTGCTTCTGGCTATTTTCTTTGCCACGATGGTTTTGATAGTCATTATGCAAGAGGCTGTCAGAAAGGTATTGATTGTTAATCCGAAACGTCAGGTCGGTAACAAAGTTTATGGCGGTGTTAATACATTTATACCGTTTAAGATGAATCCGGGTGGTGTAATGCCTATTATCTTTGCGGTTGCTATATTACTTTTTCCGACGACGATTGTTAGTTTAATCGGTCAATCCAATCTTCCTCCGGGAACGTTGAGGAATATAATAACGCAATTGACAACGATATTAAGCCCGTCAGGACTTACTCACTATGTGTTGTATTTCTTGTTAATTGTATTTTTAACGTTCTTCTATGCGTCGATAATGCCGAATATGCAGCCGAAGGAGATTGCAAACAACCTCAAAAAGTACGGTTCGTCAATCCCCGGAATAAAACCGGGCAAGCCCACGGCTGAGGCATTGGACAGAATCTTAAGCAGGATAACTTTGCTTGGAGCATTGGCATTGGGTGTAATTGCGTTGATTCCGTCTATTGCGACGTATATTACTAACATAACCACTCTTCAAGGTATTGGTGCTACATCGTTAATCATCATGGTCGGTGTTGCATTGGATTTCATAAATCAGATAAAAACACAATTATTGGCAAGAAATTATGAAAGTTTCTTGAAAGAGTAGTTATTGATTAATTATAACGAACAAAAAAGCACCCGAGAGGGTGCTTTTTTTACTAGGATTCAATGTAATCTCTTGCGCATTCAAACATCGCGGTGACAAGTGGTCCGTTTGCTTGAAGATTCATTCCGGAGCTTTGAAAGAGTTGTTTAACTCTATTTTCCCAGAATGGATAGATTTCTTCTTTGCTTATGTCCAGAACCTGAGCGATGAGGGATAATTCTTTCCAATCCAGAGGTATAGGTCTTGCGCCTCTTAAGATATCAACAATTTCGACACGTTTTTTTCTTGGAAAGCTTTTGAGGAATTGCACGGTGGTGATACCTTTTTCGTGTTGTTTATCTTTAAGAAACTCTATCGCTTCATCTATGAGGATTGGTTCTTGAGGAATTTTATATTCTACAAATTCTTCCGGCAAAACATCCATAACAGTAGCGATACGCTCCAGCGTTAAACTTCTTGTGGAAAAGGGTATGGCATTGTCGATTAGGTTATAGACATAAGACAGAGTAACTCCAATCATTTCAGCAAAGTCTTTTTTGTGGAGATGGTTAGACTCCAGAAAATTGGCAACTTTTTCACTGCTTTTCAGGTTTACTATAGATTTACTTTTGGTTGACATAGCTCTCCTCCGTCTCTAATATATATATAGATAAACCGTATTTGGCTTTTTGTTATTGGTAAGTTGAGCGTAACGCAAAAGGTAATCTTAGACGGGGGAAAAAATGAAACTCATTGCAGGTTTGGGAAATCCTGATGACAAATACAAATTTACAAGGCATAATGCCGGATTTATGGTGTTGGATTATTTATCTTACCGTTGGGGATTTGAATTCAAGTATGAGGCGAGATTTAAAGCGCAAGTTGCGAAGGTCAATCGTAATTCTGAATCAATTATTTTTGTAAAACCTTATACTTATATGAATTTGTCCGCAGAAGCATTGTTGCCGGTTATGCAATTTTATAAAATACCTAAAGAAAATTTGCTCATAGTATATGATGATATAGATCTTCATTTAGGACAGATGAGGTTTCGCGCAAAAGGTTCTGCCGGAGGACATAACGGGATTAAGTCGATTATAAAAGTTTTAGGGTCTGATAATCAGTTTGACCGTTTAAAAATCGGTATAGGCCCTCAACCTGCAATACCGTCTGAGGCTTTTGTATTACAAAATTTCTCTGATGAACAGCTTGATTTGCTCAAAGATACATTGAAAAGAGCGGAGTGCGCGATTGAAGAATATTTGCAATCCGGTTTGCAGGCTGCACAGAACAAATTTAATTAATTTTACTTCCTGTTTGCGAAAGAGCAGCAGATATGATAGTATTTAATTAATGTAAAAGTATTAAAATTTTTATATTATGAAATAATAAATAACTTAACTAACATATACATAATTAATTACTTTATATGCGCAAGCGTATAGAGGATGTGTATATATAGAAAAACGAGGTACGGGACAATAGAAGGAAATGTAGTAATTATTGCACTTTTAGTAATCGCTGTTCTGGTATTTGCCGGTTTGGCATTTGTGCTGTGGCAAAGTCAGAAAAAAGTGCAGGCAAAATTTGAAGTTCTGTCAAAAGAAACGACAGACAAAGAAAATCTTTTGAAAAAAGAAGCAATGATTCAAGCAAAAGAAGTTTTGCACAACGAGCGTGAAAAGTTCGACGAAGAAGTCCGTGAGCGACGTCAGGATCTTATCAGACAGGAAAACAAACTCGCTAAAAAAGAGGACATGCTTGAAGAAAAAATTCAAGAAGCTGTTGATAAAGAATCTCAAATGCAAAGAAAACTCGACGAGCTTGAGGAAAAAGAAGATTATCTTGCTGAGATGATCGCAAAGCAAATAGGCGAAATGGAGCGTATTGCCGGCATGTCACGTGAAGAAGCCAGAAATATGCTTATGGAGCAATTGAAGCAAGATTTGCAGCAGGAGCAGTTGCAGCTTATTCGTGAGAATGAGGCTAAGATTCGCGAGATTTCAAAGGAGAAGGCACAGGAAATTTTATCAACAACAATGCAGCGATGTGCGATTGATCAGGTTGTGGAATCAACTGTTTCAGTTGTTAATTTGCCGTCTGACGATATGAAAGGAAGAATTATCGGAAGAGAAGGCAGAAATATCAGAACTCTGGAGACGCTTACCGGTGTTGATTTGATAATCGATGATACTCCTGAAGCAGTAGTTTTATCAAGTTTTGATCCGGTGAGAAGAGAGGTTGCAAAAGTTGCTTTAGAAAAATTAATCTCTGACGGTCGGATCCATCCTGTAAGAATTGAGGAAATGGTCGAAAAGGCTCAGGAAGAAATTGAAGAAAAGATAAAAAAAGAAGGCGAAAACGC